>JBCCVY010000056.1:0-13068 GCA_039194725.1 Pseudomonadota bacterium | reverse complement strand
CCTGAACGATCATGCCGCCCATGGAATGTCCGAGAAGATGGAAGCGTTCGACCCCTTGTGCCTGCAATCCATCAAGCACAACAGCGGCAAAATCTTCGATTGTATCGGGGGCTGTCAGGTGGGCACTGTCGCCAAACCCCGGCAGGTTTGGCGCTAGCACGTCGAAACGATCCTCGAAAAAATCGATCTGCTCGCGCCAGATACCGGCTCCGGCCAGATATCCATGCACGAACACCAGCGGAAATCCGCTGCCCCTTCGTTCAAAGATAAGCTGGTCCATCTCGTCCACCCAATCTCCCCGGCCGGCAGCCGCTCTATTGCCCTCAGGACGGCGGCTGGTCATTCTGGCACTCGGGATTGTACTGCTCCCTCTCCGACAATTACTCCGTATAACCCGGCAATTCGAAAATGCCGGGATAGCCAAACAATGCCGCGCTGCCGCCAGTGTGCAGAAACACGACATTGTCCATACCCGAAAATGCGCCCTTGCCGATCAGGTCGATCATCCCGTCCAGCCCCTTGCCCGAATAAACCGGGTCAAACAGCAGGCCCTCGGTCCTGGCCAGGGTTTTGACTGCCTGCTTCATTCCCTCGGTCGGCAAACCGTAACCGGGCCCGACATAGTCGCAGTTGGCCCTGACACTGTCACGAGAAATGGCCACGCCGGTACCCAGATGCTGCGCGGTTTTCTGGGCCAGATCGAAGACCATTCGCTCCTGTTTTTCCTGGGGTGCGCGCACACCGATACCGAGAAGCTGTATGTCGCTTTCAATTGCAGCCAGTCCCGTCACCAGGCCGGCTTGCGTGCCGGAACTGCCGGTTGCGTGAACCAGCGCATCAATCTGCAGGCCGATATCGACGGCCTGCTCCGCCAGTTCGCGGGCACAATTGACATAACCGAGCGCACCGATCGGATTCGACCCGCCACCGGGAATGATGTACGGCTCATCACCCTGCTCGCGAAGTTGACCGGCCAGAACATCCATTTCGGCTGCCATATCGCTGCCGCCGGCACGCTTTGAAACCGAGGCTCCATGCAGCATGTCCAGCAGCACATTGCCGTTGAGATTGTACTGGGCGTCGTTTGAACCGGTCCTGTCTTCCAGCATAATGTGACACTTCATGCCCAACTTTGCCGCCGCTGCCGCCGTCTGACGGGCATGATTGGATTGTGTCGCGCCTTGCGTGATGATCGTATCGGCACCTTTCGCCTGGGCGTCGGCCATCAGGTATTCCAACTTGCGGGTCTTGTTGCCGCCTGACGACAGGCCGGTGCAGTCATCCCGTTTCACCCACAAACGCGGCCCACCCAACAGTTCGCTCAGCCGGTCCATGGGTTCAAGCGGTGTCGGCAGGTGACCTAAACGCACACGCGGAAATCTCGCCAGTGCAATCGAAAGTTCCTTGCACATGCTGGCGGTTGTCTCGGGAGACTGCCGGTTTGCGGCAGCCACAGACGGCAAAGGTTGAGCCATTGAGTTTTCCTTATGGTTTGACAGCACAAGGTTCCCCCAACCAGCGACCAAAAAATAATGCTTTCTTCTCTGGCTACCCATACATATTGTATGGGCAAAGAGGGAAAACCCATGGATCTACGCTGGCTTGAAGATGTTTTGGTATTGCTGGAGGAAGGCAATATGACACGCGCTGCCAACCGTCGAAACATCACCCAGCCGGCATTTTCCAGGCGTATCCGCGGATTTGAAGACTGGCTTGGCACACCTGTGCTTGACCGTAAGGTCAATCGGGTCGACCTGAGCCCGTCACTGGCGGCAAATGAACCGGAAATCCGGGCGCTCGCCGCGCGTATCCAGGAGTTGCGCGGCCGGATTTCCACCTACGACCCGCAAGGCGCCACCACCACGATCGCAGCCCAGCACGCATCCATATACTCGACGTTTCCCGACATGGCATTGCGGGCCCGAAAGCAATATCCGTCAGTCAGGTTTCGCGTCCGGGCCGGCAATCAGCGTGACTGTGTTTCAATGTTTCTGCGCGGCGACGCCAGCATGCTGCTGTTCTATGAAGCAGAAGGAGCTGCTCCGCTGCCGTTTGGAGATACGGTAAAGCGGGGTACGTGGGGTGAAGACAGGCTGGTGCCTGTGGTCGGCGGCAGCATGCGCTACGCTATTGCGCGTGACGGCTCGATACCGGATGACAGCCCGGCGATCATCTATCCGGAAGAAAGCCACTTTGGCGTGATGTTCAAAGGGGCCGAGAAACGCTTTGCCACCCGCAGCCAGACCATCAATCCGGTTTACGAGACAGCATTTTCAAATGGCATCAGGGAACTGGTGTTGAAGGGCCTCGGCATCGCCTGGCTGCCGGTCAGCATGACGCACCAGGAAATCGAAAGCGGCAGACTGGTCAGCCTCGCCGGCTACTATGGCAGCCTTGCCCTCAACATCGCGCTATACGCCGACATGCAGGATGACACTGCCAGCACACTGCTGGAAACATGGAGTGCGTGACCGCCGGTTCGACGATCCGGTCGTGGAAACAAGGCGCGACACTAAGGTCGGTCGCATTGCCGGCAAAACCCCGGCTCAGTCTTTCACCGGCGCGGGATTGAAGTCGAACGCCGGTCCGACATCTTCCAGCCTGTACAACCGGGATACAGTGAGTTTTTGCAAAGTCTCCGTGGTTTCATCATCCTGGATGTTGCCGCTGTTTTTCACCGCCAGGCCAGCCGTGTAATCGATGCTGACGCCGGACGTCTTGCCCGACGCGCGGTGCGTGCGCTGGCTCTCGAAAGCAACCAGTGAAAAACGCCCGTCCCGATACTCAAACCGGAACGTGCGCAATTCTGTTTCCCATCCGCCAGCGCTCATGAACCTCTCCAGGTTGATGGCAAAGCCTTTCGGCTTCGGTTCCAGAGGAGCGTAAGCTGACAGGTAATCCTCCACGTTTTTGCTCTCACGCACAGGTATCAGGGCGGTTTCCCGCTGCACGAGGTTGTACCGCCCAGTCTCCTTGTTCGCGAACGCGATCAGGATTGAACGGCGCATGACATCGAAGGAGCTTCGGTCTGCCAATGACTGATCATGGTCCTGGCGAACAATCAAAACCAAATCCTGCAATCCGTCTGCGTCAAGATCAGTGTCGAGCCGGTGCTCAAGCGACCAGCCGGCAGCAACAAACCCGTCTGCAATTTCCGCAGTGGCGGTTTTGTTTGGATGAGCGCCATGGGCAGCAGCGGCAGCCGGCTGGACAAGGCTCGCACAAACCAGAAGCGATGCTGTCAGTGCACGTGTCATGCTGATCTTTCCGCCACCAGACCGGCGGCCAGTCGGTTTAGGTTCACTCGGCGCTCCGCTCATCTGCGTTACCGCTGCCGTGAACCGCAGTTGCGTCAAAAACCGGTATCTCGAAATCTGCGCTGAAACTGCTCCCGTCGGGCGACTTTGACAGAATTGCAAGCTTCCAGATGACTTCGCTGCCGTCACCACTGGGCCCGGATGACCGGGCGTCGTTCGGGATCTCAAGATTGACCGGTACCCGGAAACAACGGCCTGTTTCCCTGATCGCTGCAGCCTTTATCCGCTGTTCATAGTTGAAAAACGGCGCTTCATCATGACGATCGTTCACGCGGCGTGCGCCTTCTGTCGCAATGCGTTGTTTCCAGCGGCGCACAAACCCGGACAGTTGCAACCTGGTATGCACCTTGGCTTCCGGCCTGAAGCCAAGCTCGATGTATCCCTTGAAAGTCTGGCCGGGCTGTCCGGGCAATGTATCGATGAACATGGTTGTGGTGCCGAATCTTGCCCAACTGATGCTGTTCTTGACCGCCGACCACAACGTCACCACACCGATGAGCACAAATACCAGACAGAGCAGAATTATCGCCCAGGACTGTTGCAGTATCTGCTCGCCTCGATCGGCGGCGACAAACCAGATAGCGGCCCACCAATTGACGGCAAACAACCACAGAAAGAGCACCTTGCCCTGCCTGGTGTGGGTTATTCGCTTGCTGGCCCACTGCTTGTTCCCCAGCCATGGGGCGGACGCACTGGACGCCTGCTCTCGCCTTAGCCGATTTCGGTTCCGGCGCGGTTCAAGCACAATCACATATAGGCCATACAGGCAAACTGCCAGTCCGATCAGGCAAGCCTCACCAGCCAGCAGGGCCGGGAACAAGGGCAATCCCTCTTCGCGATACAGTGTGGGCAGGTTGAGCAGCAATACGGCGAGAAGCACGACTGGCAACACCAGTAGCAAACCGGGGAATACGAGGTGCATTTGAGGTCCGTTCAGAGATTCAACAATAACCGAAGCGAGCTTGGCGCCGCCACAGTGCACGGATTAGCATGTAACGGTAAAACGCGCCCGGACCTGTGCAGGACATCACATCGCGACCGCCCTCAGACCTGTATTGAGATGAGTAATGTTCCCGACAATCGACACTCAACCAGCACCATAAAGGGCAAACATGAACGGCCTCAGCAAGACTTGTCTCATCGCGGTTCAACTGGTGCTTGCTTCGGCGCATGCCGCCCTGGCAACGCCGAGTCCGGCCATCGTGATCTCTGATCACATCATCGGCACCGCAGCGGACAGTTTCTTCGTCATCCGGACGACGACGCTGAACCCCCCGATCTATTATGCGTATCACAGGCGCCTGGAGTTTGTTGAACTGTCGGCCAGCGACGGCAGCATTCTAAAGAAATGCATGTTGCGCGAAACCGAGTATGTATCCGATGCAGGCGTTGCGCCGGAGACCTGGACGCAAACTGAAACACAAAAGCCCGCTTGCGAGGTTTTCGACATGCTCTCCACGCAAAGCGCAGGCTACATAACGCCACGCAGCACAGGACCGGGTGCCTTCAGGTTGACCGCCGGCGGTCTGGAGGCCCGCGAGGAGACATCCGACGGCAGCGTCACCTGGGCCACCGTGATGTCCGCGACGGAAATCGGGGCACGAGCAGCGAAAACAACATCAATCCCGGCAACTGACATTCCATGGCAGACCGGCGCTGGCTCATCCGGAGTGTTGAGCCTTGTCGGCACCACTGGAGATGATCAGCCCCTGCATGAGGCATGCAAACTGGACCCGGTTCCGGTAACGTCGAGGGGGCATGAACGGATGTATGTTCGTTTGCTGTGTTGGTCTGGCGACGACGACGCCGATGGGGCAAATTTCTACGTGGCACTCGACATCAGGCAATAAGGCGGCGCTACAACTACAGTTCCCGGCCTATATGCCTTGGACCAATCATCGAGACAATGTTTCCATCTTGTGATCCGCCGTTCAGACGGCTTCGCAAAGCTGGTACAAACCGCTGGATTGCAATGTCTTCCACTGTATCGCTTTCAATGAGCCTCAACAGCTGATCGTCTCCTCTGAAATCAGACCGATAGCCGAGCGATGGCACCGACCGGCGTTCGCGATATTCAGCCAGCGATTTGCTGTAATAATGATTTATGCGCAGCACGTCAGTTGACCGGGTCGCAAGTCTGTGATCGGCATGGCCAATTTTATGCCGGTGCTCTGTCCACGACTCCGGATAACCGTGCCGCAGTATGAAGACATGAGTATTGTGAACCCCGCGCACTGCGCTTGGGCGAACGATGGTCTTGACACGGGACAGATGTTTGCAAGACGCCCTCGGCTGCCGGAGCCTCTGCGTGTAGTTCTCCGTTACCAGCCCAGAAGGTTTGCGGCCGTGACCGGATGTGCCGAACATGTGCCAGTAAATGGAAAGGGAATCGATATCTTCATATTCATGCAGCACTTCGGCCACCGAGCCTGCGGCTGTCGGAAACAGAAATTCATCAGCATCGATAAACGCCATCCATTCAGCACGATGGCCGAAATTGGCTACGCAATGCAGCATCGCCAGTTTTTGGGTTCGACCGTTGGTGCCGGCCACTCCTTCCCAGCCTTTCAGGAAATCAGCCCAGTTCACAATCGTGACCAGCCCGTCGTCTACATAGCTGGACAGCAGTTCGACCGTACCGTCGTTACTGCCATTGTCGTAGATGTAGAAGTGATTGACCCCCATCATAAGATGGAATTCGATCCACTCAGCAATGTAGGGACCTTCGTTGCGGACCATGATACAGACAGCAAGAAACTGTTTTCTTGCACTCGCCTTGGCGACCGGTTGAGACAGCCAAAGCCTGCGCTTCGCGGCACCTGGCCACAAGCCTGCAAGCCGCCAGAACTGTTGTTCAAGTTTGAACGAAGTCTCCGGATTCAACCAGAACATCGCGAAGAGGCCCCCTGTCGCGTTCACCACATCAGTTAATAGAAACTTATACCACCTAACCGAAAAATGACACTGACATTGTGAAATTATCGGAGAATATTTGTGATTCGCGCATTAAAAATCGGCAGTATTACAAAAACTGTTGCGAATTCACCGGCTTACTCATCATTCCTCAGCAATGTCTTCGTTCCACAACTCGGGTTTTTCCGAAATGAAGCGGGTCATAAGGGCGATGCAGTCCTCGTCATCCGCAATCATCACCTCAATGCCCTTCGACCGGAGAAACTCCTCATTGCCGCCGAACGTGGTGTTTTCACCGATCACCACCCTCGGGATACCAAACTGGATGATGGTGCCGGTACACATCATGCACGGGCTCAGTGACGTGTATAGCGTCGTGTCCCGATAGGACTTCCGGCGGCCGGCCTTGCGCAGCGCATCCATTTCGCCATGCGCGATCGGATCACCCTGCTGGACCCGCTGATTGCGTCCTTTCGAAACCACCACTCACCGCGCGCCAGCACCGAACCGATGGGGCAACCGCCTTCGTCAAAGCCGGCCTTGGCCTCCTCATAGGCGATGCGAAGGAACTTGCGATCGGTGTCATTGCGCATGTGCTTGTCTCCTCAGGTCGGGACCCTAAACTCTTTCTCCGCGCCTGAACGGCACCAGCAAAGCCTGAGGATATTTTGTTTTCCGCGCCATCACGATCATGGCGAGGATCGACATGATATAGGGCAGCATCAGGAAGAACTGATATGGAATAAACGCACCGGCAGACTGCTGGGCGCGAACCTGAATGGCCTCAAGTCCGGCAAACAGCAGCGCGCCGATGAGCGCCCTGCCCGGTTGCCAGGATGCGAAGATCACCAGCGCAACGCAGATCCAGCCGCGCCCGTTGACCATGCCGAAGTAGAAGGCGTCAAACTATGACATGGTGATGAACGCGCCGCCAATCGCCATGAACGCACTGCCAACCATGACCGCGCCGGTGCGCACGGCAAGCACGTTGATGCCTTGCGCCTCCACGGCCACGGGATTTTCGCCGGACATGCGCACCGCCAACCCGGCCGGCGTTCTGAACAGCACATACCACACCACCGGCACCAGCAGCAGCGCCAGATAGGTAAGCGCCGACTGGGTGAACAGCGCCTCGCCGATGAGCGGCAGGTCAGACAGCCACGGCACTGCAATTGGCTGGAACGGGACAATTTTCGGCGGTGTCGTGGCTTCGGGCAGCAGCATCCGGTAGACGAAGTAACTCAAAGATGAGGCGAACAGGGTGATACCGATGCCTGTGACGTGCTGCGACAGGCCCAGATGAACCGTGAACACGGCATGCAGCAGTCCGAATATCGCCCCCACGCAGGCCGCGAACAACACCCCGGTCCACAGGTCACCACCCTGATAGACCCACATCCAGCCCGACATGGCACCAACCGTCATGATGCCTTCAATCCCGAGATTGAGCACCCCTGCCCGCTCGCAGATGAGCTCGCCCAGGGTCCCGAATATCAACGGGCTGACAATGCGGATGGTGGCGGCCCAGAAGCCTGCCGTCAGCAGGATGTCGATGAAATCACTCATGCGCGCCACCTGATCCGGTACTGACTAAGCATGACACTGCACAGCACCGCCAGTATCGAGACACCCACCAGCACGTCTGCAATATAGGTGGGTATGTTGACGGCGCGCGACATGGCATCGGCCCCAACATAGACCGCCGACAAGAAGATGGCGGCTGGCACAACGGCCAGCGGATTGAGTTGCGCCAGCATGGCAACCGCGATGCCGGTGTAACCAAACCCGGGAGACAGGTCCAAGGTCAGGTACCCCTTCAGGCCGGCGGTTTCGCTGACGCCGGCAATGCCGGCCAGCCCGCCGGAAATCATCGCCGTCATGATCACGGTGCGATTGACATTGATGCCCGAAAACTCCGCCGCCCTAGCATTGTGCCCCACCGCCCTGATCTCGTAGCCCTGTACGGTAAAGCGCATCATCAGCCAGATGACCACTGCCATCACAAGCGCAATGACCAAGCCGAAATGCAACCGTCCCTTTGCCAGCAATGTCGGCAGGACACCTTCATCGATGATCGAAGCCGCCTGCGGCCAGCCAAGCGATGCCGGGTCCTTCCACGGACCTTCAATGAGGTAACCGACCACCAGCAGCACGACGAAGTTCAGCAACAGGGTCGTGACGACCTCGTCAACCTTGAGGTGCGTCTTCAAAAGCACCGGCACAATCAGCAATGCGCCACCGGCCAGCGCCCCCATGATGATGAGGAACGGAACCATCAGCGCCGGCGGCAACGTGACCAGGCCGGTACCGAAGAACGTTGCGGCCAGAGCGCCGGCATACAGCTGCCCTTCCGCGCCGATATTGTAGAACTTGGCCCGAAACGCCACCGACACCGCCAGCCCGGTGAAGATCAACGGGATCGAACGGGTCAGGGTTTCATTGAGCGCAAACGCTGAGCCGAATGCGCCCTTGAACAGCAAGGAATAGGCATTGAGGATGGATGCGCCCGCCCAGGAAATCAGCACGGCGCATATGATCAAAGAGGCCAGTATGGCCCAGACAGGAGCCAGCCCGGCGCGCCAGACGGACACGGCTTCACGCGGTTCAATGACCATCAACGGACCTCCCCTCGCCTGTTTCCGCCTGAGCACCGTGCCCTGCCATCATCATGCCAATCTCGGCGATCGAACGCTCTCCTGTGGGCAGCACAGTGCTCAGCGTGCCGTGCGACATCACCGCAATCCGGTCGCTCAGTGACATCAGTTCATCCAGGTCCTCGGAAATCAGCAGAATGGCAGCGCCCCTGCCGCGGGCGTCCAGCAACTGCTCCTGCACATAGGCGATCGCTCCCTCATCGAGTCCGCGCACGGGTTGGTTGGCCAGAATGAAAGACGGCGTGTTGGACAGCGCCCGCGCCAGAATGAGCTTTTGCATATTGCCGCCTGACAGCAGCCTGGTTTCAGCATCCGGCCCCTTGCAGCGCACATCGAATTCTTCGATTTGTTTCTCCGCCCGAGCCTTGGCACCGCTACCGCTGATAATGAATCCAGCCCGGCAGATCTCAGGGGAGCGGATGTCCTCGGACATCAGGTTTTCCCAGATGTCCATGTCAGCGACCACGCCGCGGGCATGCCGGTCTTCCGGTATCCGCCCGACACCGGAGGCGACGATCGCGCGTGGATTGCCGGCGGCCAGTGCCTGGCCATTGAGCTGAATGGTGCCGGAAAAATCTCTTCTCAGGCCGGACAGGATGTCCGCCAGCGTGCCCTGGCCGTTGCCGGCAACACCGGCAATTCCAACGATCTCGTGCTGGCGCAGTGTCAGGTCGACCTGCTTGAGTTCCGTTGCGCCGGTGCCGCTGGTCGACACGTCGCTTAACTCAAGAACCGGGCCGCCGGGATTGATCGGTGCGAGCTTGGGACGCGTAACCGTGCGTCCAACCATCAGTTCAGCCAGTTGCTCGCGCTTTGAAGTAGCCGCGTCAAGCGTCCCGACAATGGCACCGCGCCGCAGCACCGCGATGCGGTCGCTGACCGCGAGGATTTCGTGCAGCTTGTGGGAAATGAAGATGATCGCCAGTCCCTTCGCCGTGATCGACTTCAAGGTAGCGAACAGCCGTTCCGATTCCTGCGGGGTCAGCACCGCCGTCGGTTCATCAAGGATGAGAATACGGGCATCGCGGTACAAAGCCTTGAGGATTTCCACCCGCTGCCGTTCCCCCACCGACAGTTGCGACACCATGGCATCGGGATCGACCACCAGGCCATAGTCGCTGATCATGGCAGCCAGCTTTTTCCGGCTTCCGGCCTGGTCCTGCCGCCACGACCACAGGCTTTCGGTGCCGAGTGTTATGTTCTCCAAAACTGTGAGGTTGTCCGCCAGGGTGAAATGCTGATGCACCATGCCGATACCGGCATTGATGGCCGCCTGCGTGGAACCCGGCACGAGCGCCTCGCCATCTACCAGAATGTCACCTTCATCGGCCTGGTAGTGGCCGAACAGGATGTTCATGAGCGTGGTCTTGCCGGCACCGTTCTCGCCCAGCAGGGCGAGCACCTCGCCCTGTTGCAGTGTCAGCGACACATCGTCATTTGCGGTTAGGGTTCCGAAGCGCTTGGTGACGCCCCGGAACTCCAGTACTGGCGGTTTGCTCACACCCCTGTCTGACTTCTAGAAGGACGACTTCGGTTCAGTGTCTGTGATGGTCACCTCAAACTGCCCGGACAGGATTTTCGCCTTGGTCGCCTCCACCTTGGCCTTGATCTCAGTCGGGATCTTGTCTTCGAACTCATAATACGGCGCAAGGCTGGCACCGCCTTTGCGCATCATGGTCCATTCCTTGTAGTCTTCGGCGGCGAACGTGCCGGCCTTCACCCGCGAAATGGCATGGGCGATGGCTTCTTCCATGTGCCACAGCGCCGATGTCACCACCACATCGGTACCGTTTTCTTCCTTGTTCATGTCGTTGACGTTGCCGAACGCCAGCACGCCCTTTTCACGGGCAGCGTCGACCACCCCGGCGCGTTCTGCATACATGATGTCGGCGCCAGCCTCGATCTGGGCAAACGCGGCTTCCTTCGCCTTTGGCGGATCATACCAGGAGCCGATGAAGGTGACCTTGTGCTGGATGTCCGGGTTGACCGACTTGGCACCGTCGATGAAAGCGTGGAACAGCCGGTTCACCTCTCCGATCGGGTAACCGCCGACCATGCCGAGCTTGTTGGTCTTGGTCATGGCACCGGCAATCATGCCCATCAGGAAACAGGGTTCGTGGATGTAGTTGTCGAACACCGAAAAGTTGGTTCCGTGCGGCTTGAACGGATCACCCATCAGGAACGCAATGTCGGGGTACTCATCGGCGACCTTGCGGGCTTCCTTGGAAATGCCGAACGCTTCGCCTACCACCAGCTTCACCCCTGACTCGCAATACTCGCGCAGCACGCGGATGTAGTCGGTATTGGCAACCTTTTCCGAGAACACGTACTCAATCTCGCCTTTTGCCTTGGCTGCTTCCAGACCCTGGTGCAGGCGCGCGTCCCATTTCTGCTGGATCGGCTGGGTGTAGATGCCGGCAACCTTGATTGTATCGGCAAAGGCAGGCTTCGCGCCAAGTGATGTTGCGCCGGCGGCAGCGGCCAGCATGAGGTTAAACTGGCGTCTATTGGTGTTCCAGGTCATTCTTCGTCTCCACTGGGTAGTTGAAATGGTCTTCGGTCTGGTCCCCCCGGCAATGCTCCGGCAACTCCGTGTTCGTATTTTTACCAATTGGTCAAATAAATGGTAGCCAAAGAAATTCGGCTATGCCAGCAGTTTTTGGAACGATTACAGGTTTTCCAGCCGCAATCCGCTTCTACCCACAGTTTTCAACGAAAAAGGGCGGCCACGAGAGCCGCCCTTGCAATGCTTGCCGATGTGGCATGTCTATTTGAGCGCCTTGTCGGTAATCGCGGATGTCCAGGCACCTTCGGGCTCCTTGGTGATCACCGGGTCGGAGCCGCCCTTCAGCAGCGTGTTCACCGTGCGCTTGTAGTCGGCTTCATCCAGCGCCCCGTTGGAACCGGCGGTGAGCTTGGCAATCTCGCCCATCATGCGTTTCTGGTGCTTTTCCGTCTGCGCGCCGGAGGCGTCGTTTTCCAGCACGATCTCAGCGGCCTCGTCCGGGTTCTCCTCGGCGAATTTCCAGCCCTTCATGGAGGCACGCACGAAGCGGACCATCTTGTCTTCGAAGGCAGGATCCTTGAGCTTGTCTTCCAGCACGTAGATGCCGTCTTCCAGTGTGGCCACGCCCTGGTCTTCGTACTTGAACACAACCAGGTCATCTGCGGACAGTCCGGCGTCGATGATCTGCCAGTACTCGTTGTAGGTCATTGTCGATACGCAATCGGCCTGCTTCTGCAGGATCGGATCCACGTTGAAGCCCTGCTTGAGCACCTTGACCCCGTCGGCACTGCCGTCGGTGGGAATGCCGAGCTGGCTCATCCAGGACAGGAACGGATACTCGTTGCCGAAGAACCAGACGCCAAGCGTCTTGCCCTTGAAGTCCGCCGGCGAGCTGATACCGGAATCCTTGCGGCAGGTCAGCATCATGCCGGACGACTTGAACGGCTGGGCGATGTTGACCAGCGGCACACCCTTCTCGCGCGACGCCAGCGCCGACGGCATCCAGTCCAGAACCACGTCAGCGCCACCGCCAGCAAGAACCTGCACCGGCGCGATGTCCGGCCCGCCCGGCTTGATCTCCACGTCAAGGTTTTCTTCCTTGTAGAAGCCCTTGTCCTTCGCGACATAATAGCCGGCAAACTGGGCCTGGGTGACCCACTTCAGCTGCAGCACCAGCTTGTCCGCCGCCATTGCGGCGGTTGCCGCCAGCGACATGACCGCTGCCAGCATGATCGTCATGAGTTTTTTCATCATAAAGCTACTCCCTTGTTATGTCCGCCTGCTTCGAATTGACGGATGCCAGAACGTGACGGTGCGCTCGACAAGCGCCACCAAACCGTAGAAAGTCGACCCGGCCAGGGCTGCAACGGCGATTTCAGCCCAGACCATATCCACATTCATCCTGCCGACTTCCGTCGAAATGCGAAAGCCCATTCCCACGATAGGCGTGCCGAAAAATTCCGCCACGATTGCACCGATCAGGGCGAGTGTTGAGTTTATTTTAAGTGCATTGAATATGAAAGGTGACGCCGCGGGAAGGCGCAACTTGATCAAAGTCTGCCACCAGGAGCTGGCATAGGTGCGCATCAGGTCGCGCTGCATGTGATCGGCCGCCGAAAGCCCCTGCACCGTGTTCACCAGCATCGGGAAGAATGTCATGATCACCACCACGGCAGCT
>JBCCVY010000055.1:0-13184 GCA_039194725.1 Pseudomonadota bacterium | reverse complement strand
GTGCACGAGGCCTATCTTGAAGACGATGCGACCAGGCAGTTTATCGAGGCCCACAATCCGGCCGCCCTGCGCGAGATCGCGCAACGGCTGAGCGAGGCCATGGAACGCGGCATGTGGACGCCGAGATCGAACTCGGCACGCGGCCTGATCGAAAACTTGAAAAGCGGAGAAAGCAGATGAGCGACGATGTCGAGAAGCACAATGCCAAAATGCTCAAGAAGAAGGTTGCCCGTGACAAGATCATGGCCACCAAGACTGAGGAGAAAGGCCTGATAATCGTCCACACCGGCAAAGGGAAAGGCAAGTCATCGGCCGCATTCGGAATGATCTTCAGATGCATAGCGCACGACATGCCGTGCGCCGTGGTGCAGTTCATCAAGGGCGGCATGTCGACCGGCGAGCGCGATCTGATCCTGTCAAAATTCCCAGAAAACTGCCAGTTTCATACAATGGGTGAGGGTTTCACCTGGGAAACCCAGGACAAGTCCCGGGACATCGAGATGGCCCAGGCCGCATGGGCCAAGGCAAAGGAGCTCATCCAGGACGACAACAACCGCATGGTGTTGCTGGACGAGATCAACATCGCATTGCGTTACGACTATATCGATATCAATGAGGTGGTTGCGTTTCTGGCCGAGCATAAGCCGGCGATGACCCACGTGGTGTGCACCGGGCGAAATGCGAAGGATGAACTGATCGAGGCGGCCGACCTGGTCACTGAAATGGAACTGATCAAGCATCCGTTCCGCTCTGGCGTGAAGGCCCAGGCCGGCGTCGAGTTTTAGGCCCGGGCACCGGCATGACCGCCAGCGTGATGATCCAGGGAGCCGGTTCCAATGTCGGCAAGTCCATGCTCGTGGCGGGGCTGGCCCGTGCCCTGACACGGCGCGGCCTGAAAGTGCTGCCGTTCAAGCCGCAGAACATGTCAAACAATGCCGCGGTCACCGCCGACGGCGGCGAGATTGGCCGGGCACAGGCGCTGCAGGCTCGGGCATGCAACGTAGAACCGGTCATCGACATGAATCCGGTACTGCTGAAGCCGGAAACCGAAACCGGCGCCCAGGTCGTTGTGCATGGCAAGCGGCTGACCAGCGTGAAGGCCCGTGATTACGCAGACCTGAAACCACAACTCATGGATGCGGTCCTGGCCAGTTTTGCACGCCTCAAGGAACAAGCGGACATGGTGATCGTGGAAGGTGCCGGCAGCCCCGCAGAGGTCAATCTGCGCGCCGGCGACATCGCCAATATGGGCTTTGCCCGGGCCGCCAATGTACCGGTGATCCTGACCGGGGACATCGACAGAGGCGGCGTGATTGCGCAGATCGTCGGCACGCAGGCAGTTATCGACCCGGCAGACAGCCAAATGATCAAGGGCTTCATGATCAATAAGTTTCGAGGCGATACATCTTTGTTTGACGACGGTTACACGCTGATCGAGCAACAGACCGGATGGGCCGGGTACGGTGTCATTCCCTGGTTTGAAGATGCTCACAAGCTGCCTGCGGAGGACGCCCTTGATATCGGCGGCACAACCGGTGCCGGCGGCTTCAAGGTGGTTTGTCCGGTGCTGTCGAGGATCGCCAACTTCGATGACCTCGACCCGCTCAAGGTGACGCCCGGCGTCAGTGTGGAGATGGTGAAGGCCGGGACAGCGCTGCCGGGTGATGCCAACCTAATCGTCCTGCCCGGATCAAAATCAACCCGGGGCGACCTTGAATTTCTGCGCCGGCAGGGCTGGGACATCGACATTGCAGCTCATGTCAGGCGGGGCGGGTATGTGCTCGGCCTGTGTGGCGGCTACCAGATGCTCGGCCACACGATCGCTGATCCTGAAGGCATTGAAGGCCCCGCCGGCACAACATCAGGCCTCGGGCTGCTGGACGTGGAAACCACGATGGTGCCCGACAAGACGCTGACACGGGTTCGCGCCAGGCACCTTGCCGGCAACTGCGATGTCACCGGCTACGAAATCCATATCGGCCGCACCGACGGGCCGGACCGTGCCCACCCGATGCTGGAAATCGACGGGCGCGCCGAGGGCGCGATATCACCCGATGGCCGCATCATGGGCAGTTATGTGCACGGGATTTTCAGTTCCGACGAGTTCAGGACCAGTTTCATCAGCCGGCTCGGCGGCAATGTCGCATCGTCCTCGTATGAACAAAGCATCGAAACGGTACTTGATGACCTGGCAGCGCATCTGGAAACTCATATCGACATTGACGGACTGCTGAGGCTCAGCCGCCGTTAGCCTGCCGCCCCGAATCATGATCTGATGCCGTTTCTCGACGGGCACCCGCCGCATGGCGGCAATATTGCGATTTTTGATCTCATGACCTGCCCTGACACCTTGCACATCTTCGCTTCGTGCTCCAGTTTCCGCGCATACATCTCAACTCAACTTGTCAGGCCAACCGAATGCTCATGAACAGATTGTTGTTTGCAAAAGACCGCTACTACATTGCCGGTCTGCTCGGACTGTGCGTCCTGTCGGTTGTGAGTTTCGTCTATGCCGGCAACATGTTCCTGTTTGATTTCGACAAGGAGTATTCGCTGCCCAGCCTTTATCACTACGGGCTTCTCCTCATCTGCTGTTTCGGCTTTTACCAGTTGATGCATAAAGACCGCAGTTACGATGTCTGGTTCTACGCATTCGCCTACCTGTTGCTCGATGACATGGTGACACTGCACGAGAACGCCGGCTGGCTGCTGGGAAAATATGTCATCCCAGACGGTTTCTGGTTCTTTTCCAAACGCGCCCTGGGTGAAATCACCTATCTTTCCGTCGTCGGCGGGCTGCTCGGGATATTGCTGATCAAGCGGTTTTTCGCCGCGACCTCGTTTGTCAGAAAACAGTTTCTCATTTTCACAGCCCTGATCCTGTGTTTCGGCCTGTTCGGCGTGCTGGTTGACAGCATTCATGAACAGGTGTGCGCGACCCGTGACTGGAGGTGCATGGCCGTCGGGATCGTGGAAGATGGTGGTGAAATACTGGTCACCATTTTCATCCTTCATCAGATCAGGAGACTGCTGACCGGCCAGCGGGAACAGGAACAAGGCCTCCCCCAATAGCGATCTCGCAGCCGGCGCTGGCGGCTTCATTGGGCGTTTTTCGGCTACAGGGCTCAGCTGCTAGTCCAGCACCGCCAGCACAACCAGCAAACCGGCAATCATTGCCAGACAGCGTTTCAGCATGGCCAGCGCCCTGCCGATTGTCGCGGCATCCGGATCGGGCGCACCGTCATTGACCCAGGGGTGCTGCTCCAGCCTGTCGCCATAACTGCGCGGACCGCTGAGGCGGCAGTTCAGCGCTGCCGCCATGGCCGCCTCCGGCCAACCGGCGTTGGGAGAGCGGTGCAAGCCGGCGTCGCGCCGCATGACCTGCCAGGCCTGTTGCCGATCCTGTGCAACCAGCACGAAACAAACACCGGTCAGACGTGCCGGTATCCAGTTCACCAGGTCGTCGAGGCGGGCGGCCAGCTTGCCGTACGCTTCATACCTTTCATTGCGGTAACCGATCATGGAATCCAGCGTATTGACAGCCTTGTAGGCAGCGATGCCGGGCAAGCCGAACAGCACGCCCCAGAACAGAGGCGCCGTCACACCGTCGGAGGTGTTCTCGGCAAGGCTCTCAATTGCAGACCGCGCAATGCCGGCCTCATCCAGTTTTGCCGGATCACGGCCGACAATCCTGGACACGGCATCGCGGGCGCGCTCCACATTTCCCGCGGCAAGCGGATGCTGGACGTCTGCGACATGATCATGCAGGGACCGTGCGGCCAGCAGCGGCCAGGCCAGCACTGCGCCCAGAACCATACCAAACATGCCGTCCGGCAACAAAACCTGCAGCAGGAATGCCGCGCTGGCGCTGATGAGTACCACGAACAGGCTGGAAACAGCGCCAGCCAGCATCCTGGAGCTGCGAGTTGCGTCCGGTAGGTTCAGGCGTGTCTCCAATTCCGAGATCAGGCGCCCGATCCATGTCACCGGGTGTCCGATGCGGTCGTACAGCCATTGCGGCCAGCCGAACAGCCAGTCCAACAGCAGCGCCAGCGCCATGGTCAGTGCAAACGTCATGCTGCTGCTTATCAGCCCGACTTGATCACGCCAAGCCGCTTGTCCTTTGTTTCCGCCGGGAGTAGAACAGATGCCACCATGGCAGGCACATCACATACGGTAACATTCATTCTGGGTGGCGCGCGGTCCGGCAAATCCTCCCGCGCCCAGGCGCTTGCGGAAGCGACAGGTCCAAACTGCTGCTACATAGCGACCGCGCAGGCATTTGATGATGAGATGAAGGACCGGATTGCCGCCCATCAGGACGCGCGGGGTGAGGGCTGGTCGACACTGGAGGCACCGCTTGAGCTGGCTGAGGCCATCTCCTCAGCAGCGACCGCCTCCTGCGATGTCATCCTGATCGACTGCCTGACCCTGTGGCTGTCGAACCTGATGCACCATGAGCGCAACATCGCCGAAGAAACAGCGCGGCTGACCGCGGCACTGAAGGCGTGCCCGGTGCCGGTGATAGTGGTGTCCAATGAAGTCGGCTTGTCGATCGTGCCGGAAAACCAGCTGGCTCGGGCATTTCGCGATGCGCAGGGTAGGCTCAACCAAGACGTTGCGGCGGCCGCGGACAGGGTTGAACTGGTAGCAGCAGGCCTGCCCTTGAGACTGAAAGACTAAGCTTGCTCCAATGGCGGGATGCGGGCCACAAAATGCCCCTTCACTCCCTGTGGCCATTGCTTGAACGGCACCACGCCGGTGTCGCTGGCAGCGTGGCCGGCGGCGTATTCAACCAGTGCGGAGGCTGCCTCTTCGCCCGGTTCAAAAGAGCCAAGCACATAGGCCAGCTTGCCGGTCGCCGAAATGGCGACATTGCAGCCATGCTCGCAGCCCATCAGGCACGCGACGCCACGCACCTCGACACCGTCAACGTCGCCCGCAGCCTTCACCACACTCTCCAGCATGGCCTCACCGCATGGCGTGCGCTCGCGGTGTTCACGCACCGCCGGCTGGCGGCAGGTCGTACAAACGGTGATCGTGGTGGGCGAAGATGACATGGGCGACGGCTTTCGAAACTGGACAGCCTGCCAAGCAGGCCACGCGTCCAGCTTCTACACGAACATCCGTCGGATTGGCGAGCGCAATGTTCCCCGTATGGCGGAATTCAACCGGGCTGGGACGGGATGAGATCAGATTGGATCATGTGACCTCATCCTGCTCCAAAGCAGCGCCCGCCGGGACGTGCCTTGCGCGGGGAAACCGTTGCGCTGGTGCCGAAGCAGGTAATGACGATCTCGCCGTTCTTGGCGCAGATGCTCGACTGGAACATGACCGGCTTGTCTGCCATGACCCGCGCCTGCCTGATGGCAAAAGCATTTACAATGGCGTCATGGCGCGACCGGCAGGCTTTCCGGTTGTCGCTGGTCTTGCGGGTCGCGAAATCGATGATGCGGGCAGTACCCGTGGCGGTGTTGACGGGAACCAGCCAGTCGGCAAACTCCTCAGCGGCAACAGCCTGTTTGTCCGTCGACACGGTTTCGCGATCAGCCTTGTAAGACCGGGTCTTCGCTGTCACCCGGGTTGCGGCCTGCTGCTGCGCCGTGCGGCTGACAGCAAGACGATCCGATTTCGTGTGCCCCCAAGTGATCATCGACTTGCGGATAACCGTTTCGGAGGGCGCGGCCATTACAGCTACGGGTGCGGCCACGGTTACAGATGAGCGGGCATCCAGGGCCTGCCAGGAAAACACCGGCAGCAGCGCCAGCGCGACCACGGCGAACCCGGTCCGCATCGTGTGCGGTGATGAGAGATTGACAGCCATGGGA
This sequence comes from Pseudomonadota bacterium, assembly GCA_039194725.1. GTDB lineage: Bacteria > Pseudomonadota > Alphaproteobacteria > Rhizobiales > Aestuariivirgaceae > Anderseniella. The sequence goes on along the minus strand of JBCCVY010000055.1, from coordinate 7,356 downwards.
CCATCAAGCCTTTTCACGCACGATGCGTTTGCCGCTCTGGTTGAGCAGCTCCAGATTGTTGCGGATAATCGGATTGTCAGGCTCGCGCTCGTAAGCCGCCAGGAAATGCTGGCGTGCCTTTTTAAGGTCACCACGCAACAGCTGGGAGTAGCCCAGATTGTTCAACATCATGGTGTTGTGGCCAACCAGCTTGATGGCCTGGGCATAGGCGCGATCGGCCAGATCAAAGCGCCGAAGACGGTCATAAGACGCCGCCAGGCCAATCCATGCCTCCACGTCGCGTGGCGACACTTCCACTGCCTTGCGGTAGCTCTTTTCCGCCAGACCGAAGCGCCCCTCGCGAAACTCTCCTTTTGCCGTCAGCAGCAAATTGTCGGAGGCGTGATAGGGCGCGCGGCCGGCATGATGCTGGGTGCCCGTCTCTGCCTGCAGGTGATCCGACGTCGCAGGATGAGAACCCGGCAGACGTGGTGAGGTTTCAGATATGCCGGCGCCAAAATCGGCCACATGGCTCAAAGAGAAGCCTTGTGAACAGCCGGCAACGCTCAGTGCCAGAACACCTGAAACAAACAGTTGATTGATCTTCATAATACGCCCTCCCAGTTCAGACTCAGGCGGGCACTATGACAAAGGTCCATGAAAGAACATTCAGCATAACCGTTCAAATTTTCTGCAAAATTCAAACATTAAATTTTTATGAACACCTGTCTTCCAAATATAAATTATTACATTTTTAGCAGTTAGTGAACGAACACTTTACTGTATTATCACAGAACACTCTTTAATTGCGGCCCGATCATGTATCTTGCGTCGGAATCTACTGGTTTCTGGGAGGCATCGGGATGGCAGAGAACACGACGCGGCGCGAATGGCGCAGCAAACACCATACATATACCGGCAAGCAGCTGGGCGGCGGACTGTCCGGACTGCAGTTGTCCAGCAAAGGCGGGCGCCTCTTCGCGCTGGGTTGCATCGCGCTGGTGTCGGGCATTGTAGGAGCCACCATCACCGGTCAGGTGTTCGCGTTCAAGTACCGCAATATGACCGCAGAGGCCGTGGTCGAGCCCGCCCCGGTGGAGCCGCAACTGGAAACATCCACGGTGCTGGTTGCAACCCGTGCACTGCGCTTCGGTGACAAGGTGGACAGTGCCGCTGTTCGTGCCACCACCTGGATCGCAGGAACCGAGCCTGCCGGATCGTTCAAGACACTTGAGGAGTTTCAGGCCGGTGTCGATGCCCGCGCGGCGCTGGCTCCTATTGAAGTTGACGAGCCTATCCTGGCAGCAAAGGTCACGGGGCCGGGCGAACGTCCGACACTGTCGGCGCTGGTACAGGACAATATGCGGGCGCTGACCGTGCCGGTCGATGAAGTGTTCGGTGTGGCAGGTTTCATCCTGCCGGGAGACCGGGTGGACGTCATGGTGACGCGTACGGTGAAAGCCGGGGATCCGACATCTTCACAGTCAGATGTACTGGTGCAGAACGTCAAGGTCCTGGCAATCGACCAGAAGGCCGACCAGCGTCTCGATGCACCCAGCGTATCAAGCGCGGTTACCCTGGAAGTCGATTCCGAGATGGCCCAGAAGCTGGCACTTGGCGGATCCATAGGCCGGTTGTCTCTGGCTCTGCGGGCTGCAGGATCGGCACATCGCGCCGACGTCGGCTCGATATCCATGGCCGACCTTGCCGGGGGAACAAAACGGCGCCGCGACATGACCATCGTGCGCGGTGTCAAGGGCCGGACCGCCAGCGCACCAAGCCAGCCGGCAAGTCCGGATCCGCAGACACCGGTACCGGTGCAGAACACACCAACGGAATAGAAAAACAGCAAAGGGAGCACCCCGGATGATCCGCAGCAAAAGACAAGTTGGATCGGAACGGGCGTGCAGGGAGATAGACAATGAGCATTACGACAAACACGCTGCCCGGCAGTAGCTTGCGAGATCTGATGGCCCGCCTTGTGGTGGTGCTGTTCAGCTGCATGTGCGTATTGACGGTGGCAACCGGCCACGCCGTGGCCGCAACACAGTTCAGCCCTGGCACGAGCAAGGTCCAGCAGATGAAGGTACCGGTTGGCCAGTCTGAGACGGTCAAGTCAGCTGCGGACATTGCCAACCTGGTGGTCGGCGACCCTGACATCGCCGACGCCTCGCCGCTTGGCACCAGGTCGTTCTACATCCTGGGCCGCAAGACCGGACGCACCAACCTGTCGCTGTATGACGAAGAAGACAATCTTCTCGGTGTCATCAATGTTGAAGTGACATTCGACACCGGCGGCCTGAAAGATGCCCTTCGCACCGTGCTGCCGCGCGAGAACATCAGGGTTCGCAGCGTAAACGGCCGGGTGCTTCTGCAAGGCGCGGTGGGCAGTGCAACCGCTGCGGCCCGCGCCATGCAGGTGGCCAAGGACTTTGCCGGCGACAAGGTAACCAATGCCATGACGGTTGGTGCAAGCCAGCAGGTCACGCTGGAGGTGCGCTTCATCGAAGCCAAACGCAATGCCAGCCGCGATCTTGGCGTCAACTATTCGGTCAGCGCCGGCGGTATCAGCTTCCAGCCGTTCGGCAACGCCCTTGCCTCCAATGCCGCCACTGCTCCGTTCGGCCGGCTGGTGGCAGACATGCTCACCGGTGGCGCGTCGGCCGACATTATCGTCCAGGCGCTGGAGAAGAAGGGCGCTGCACGGCGTCTGGCAGAGCCGAACCTGACCGCCTTGTCCGGCGAAACGGCAAGCTTCCTGGCCGGCGGCGAGTTTCCCGTGCCGGTCGCACAGGAAGACAACAAGATCTCCATCGAGTTCAAGAAGTTCGGCGTCAGCCTGGCGTTCACGCCAACCGTGCTGGACAACGGCCTGATCAACCTGGCCATTGAACCGGAAGTCAGCGAGCTGGATTTCAGCCGCACGGTGACCACCAGCGCGATCCAGATTCCGAGCCTTATCGTGCGCCGGACCAGGACAACGGTTGAGCTGCGCGACGGCCAGAGCATCTCGATTGCCGGCCTGCTGCAGACCTTCAATGCGCGCAACGCCGACCAGATTCCATGGCTGGGCGATGTACCGGTGCTGGGCACCCTGTTCCGGTCAAGCGGCTTCCAGAAGTCGGAGACCGATCTGCTGGTGATCATCACCCCGCGCCTTGCCAAGCCGGTTGATCCGTCAAAGCGGATACCAACCCCGCTGGATCTGACCGCATCGAGCAATGACGAGCAACTGTTCCTGCACGGCAAGGTCGAGGTCAGCCGCAACTATCTTTCGTTCATCGAAAACGGCGGTCACGTGAAAGGCCCATACGGTCACATGATTGATATGCCAGGAGGTTCAAATGCAAATGTCACCAAATAAGTCAATGACACTGTGGCGCACGGTTGCAGCAACTGCACTGTGTGGCCTGATTGCCGGATGCGGCCAGACCCATCTCAGTCACTCGGACAAGATCTCGGCTGCTTCGGGTGACGCGGTACGTGCTGCAGCGGTCATGCAGACGGTTGATCCATGGCCTGAATACGTCCTCGACACAGAGGTCGACATGGACGGCGAACTGGCAGTCAAACGGGCCAATGACTACAAGATCGGCCGCACCAAGCCGCTGCAGGGCGAACGCTCGTCAGGCGGCTCATCGACCTCCACCGGGGAGTGATCGGGGCGCCGGCACCCGCGCACTGGCTGACAGCCTTTGTCATTTCGCGCATTCTCGCTTAAACCTTGCTGCAGGCAGGAGCTCCGGCTCCTGCCTTCATTGTTTACGAACGCGAGATGAAACGTTGAAACCGCATCCCTACTGGCAGGACATGTCGGCAAGCATGATTGCACAGGCCGACTGCAGCGACTGGATTGTCGTGCTGCCGGTGGCCGCAACCGAGCAGCACGGTCCGCACCTGCCCGCCTCAACTGACACGGACATTGCCCGGGCCATGGTTGCGGCATGCGTGTCGAGCCTGCCGGACGATGCGAAAGTCTCGTTCCTGCCGGTTGAGGAAATCGGCGCGTCTGCAGAGCATGGGGATGCACCAGGCACCATATCGCGTGATCCGTGTGACCTGGCACAAGCCTGGGTCGACATTGCCGCAGACCTGAACATCAACGGCGTGCAGAAGCTGGTGCTGGTCAGTTCGCACGGCGGCAATACACCGGTGTGCGACATGGTCATCCAGCGCGCGCGCATCGAGCTTGGCATGCTGGCTGTCGCCACCTCATGGGCCCGGTTCGGCTATCCGGACGGCCTGTTCAGCGACGATGAAATCGCGCTGGGCATTCATGGCGGTGACATTGAGACGTCCGTCATGCTGGCGTCGCGGCCCGAGACCGTGGACATGGCGAAGGCTCGGGACTTTCCATCCATGCAGCAGGACATGCGCCGCGACATGCAGCATCTGCGCGCCTATGGCCCGCACCGTTTCGGGTGGATGATGCACGACCTTAACGCCGACGGCGTAACCGGCAATGCCGGGGCCGCCAGCGCGGAGAAAGGCGCTGCCGTGATCGCCCACCAGTCTCGGGGTTTCATCGAGCTGCTGGAAGACGTGAAGTCGTTCGACCTGAGCCGGTTCAGACGCTGAGATACTGATCCCTGATTTCCGGGTGCGACTCCAGGTCCTCGAAGGTCGAGTCAAACACTGCGGCCCCGCCCTCGATGATTATCGCACGGTCGGCAACGATGCGGGCAAAGTGCAGGTTCTGCTCCGACAACAGCACCGTCAGGCCTTTGGCCTTGATCTCCAGCAGGGTCTGCGCCATCTGCTCAACGATCACCGGCGCAATGCCTTCGGACGGCTCGTCGAGCAGCAGCAGTTTCGGGTTTCCCATCAAGGTGCGGGCAATGGTGAGCATTTGCTGTTCGCCGCCCGACATCTGCTTGCCACGGTTGCCCGCCCGTTCTGCGAGGTTGGGAAACAGTTCGAACAGGTGCTCGATCGACCATGAGGGCAGCCCCTTGCGCTCCGGCTGGCGGCCCACTTCGAGATTCTCCATCACCGTCAGGTCGCCAAAGATACGGCGCTCTTCCGGGACGTAGCCAATGCCGGCCTGGGCAACCTTGTGGGTAGCCCACCTGGTGATGTCCGAGGCTTCGAACCGGACCGAGCCGGAACGGGGCCGCACCAGCTGCATGATTGTGCGCATGGTAGTGGTCTTGCCGGCACCGTTGCGTCCCAGAAGCGCGACAACCTCGCCTGCGGCGACCTTGAACGACAGATCGTGCAGGATATGGGCCTTGCCGTAAAAGGTGTTGATGTTATCAAGCTCAAGCATCGTCTCAGCCATTGTCCTGGCCCTCGAACACGGTGCCGCCACCGAGATACACTTCCTGCACCCGGGCGTCGTTTCGAACGTCGTCGACGCTGCCGGACGCAATCAGTTCGCCGCGGTTGAGCACCATGATGCGGTGCGCGTGGGCAAACACCACATCCATGTCGTGCTCGGTAAACAGAACCGAAATGCCGCGTTCTGCAACAATGTCGGCGGTGAGCTGCATGAGGCGCACCCGCTCCTTGGGCGCCATGCCGGCGGTGGGTTCGTCCATCAGCAGCAATTGCGGCGCGTGGGCCAGCGCAATAGCCAATTCAAGCCGCTTCAGGTCGCCGTAGGCCAGGATGGCGGCGGCCCGTTCAGCCTGTTCGCGCATGCCGACGAGGTCAAGCAGCTGCATGGCCTCATCGACATGAAGGCCGGAGGCGGAACGCCAGATGTTCCAGGTGCCGCGATGATGCGAGATCAGCGCCATCTGCACGTTCTCGCGCACGGTCATGGAGGCATAGGTGGCGGTGATCTGGAAAGTGCGCCCGACGCCCAGCCGCCAGACGCGCCGGGGGCTCAGGCCCAGAATACTGGTACCGTTCAGAACGACCTGACCGGCATCGGCACCGAGCTGGCCATTGAGCATGTTGAAACAGGTGGTCTTGCCGGCACCATTGGGACCGATCAGGGCCAGCAGTTCGCCCTTTTCCAGATCGAAGGACACATCGGACACAGCCTTGAGGCCGCCGAAAGACTTGGACAGATTGCGCACACTGAGGACGGATCCGCTCATGACACCTGTTCCTCGTTACGCTCAAGTCCAGCCTTTATCGCCAGTTTCTTGATGAACCCGGCTATGCCCTCCGGCGCTATCACCACAATGGCGATGATGATGGCGCCCAGTATGGCGCGCCAGTAGTCCAGCCTTGAAATCTCGTCTTCCAGCAACCTGAACACCCCTGCCCCGACGACCGGGCCGGACAGGGTCTGGACACCGCCGAGCAGGACCATGACCAGCGCATCGACCGAGCGCGGGATAGCCGCCTCGTCGGGAAAGATCGAGCCTTTCGAAAACACGTAAACACCACCGGCAATGCCTGCGAAAACCCCGGCGATGATGAATGCCGCCCACTGATGCTGCCTGAGATTGATACCGATGGATTCGGTGCGGTTGGGATTGTCGCGTCCGCCCCTGAGCGTATATCCGAACGGCGAGAAAATCATGCGCCGCATGGCAAGGATGCCGCCGCCGCACAACACCAGCGCCAGATAGTAGTAGGCGGTCTTCGACTTGGCCCACTCTGACGGCCAGATGCCGAGCAGTCCGTCATCGCCACCGGTCAGGTCCTGCCACTGGAAGGCGGTTGACCAGACAATCTGGGCGGCGGCAAGCGTCAGCATGGCCATGTAGACACCCGACAGGCGCACACAGAACCAGCCGAACACTAGGGCGCCGGCGGCCGCCATCAGGGGTGCAGCCAGCAGGGCAAGCTCCATTGAACCGCCGGCATACTTGATGACAAATGCCGCGCCGTATGCCCCGAGGCCGAAATACGCCGCATGGCCAAACGACACCATGCCGCCATTGCTCATGATGAAGTGCAGGCTGGCGGCAAACAAAGCGAAGATCAGCACGTCCGTGGCCAGCACGATGGCAAATTCCCCGGCAAGGAAAGGCATCACCAGCAAGCCCGCCAGCAACAGTCCGGCAACCGACGTGGCCAGAGTGCTCGCCGGCCGGATCGGCAGCTCGACCAGGCCGGCAACGTGGGCCACGGTTTCCGCCTTGCCAAGCAGGCCATAGGGCCTGATGACCAAAACCACAGCCATGACGACAAACGCCAGCACAATGGTCGCCTGCGGCAGCACCAGCACGCCGAATGCGTTGAGTTCACCGATCAGCAGCGCCGCGATAAAGGCGCCCGGAATGGAGCCCATGCCGCCAATGACAACGACGACAAAGGCCTCAGCGATGATCGACAGATCCATCAGCAGGTTGATCGACACCCGCGGCACCTGCAGCGCCCCGCCAAGACCGGCCAGAAAAGAGCCGAGAAAAAACACCGTGGTGAACAGCCATGACTGGTTGACGCCGAGGCTGGCCACCATTTCGCGGTCCAGCG
>JBCCVY010000054.1:0-13212 GCA_039194725.1 Pseudomonadota bacterium | reverse complement strand
TGAACATCACCAGTGTCGCCGCGCCGTCTTGCGGACTGAGGTCCTTGACGGCATGTAGCGTGAAACTGGCCCGGTCCAGCGATTTCGGCGGGGCCTCCAGGAAATACTCATGGCGGCGGAGCTCGGCGAGAACTGCTTCATCCACCTTGCCGGTCCGCGCCAGCGCACCATCAACATCAACCGGTTTGCCCGTATGCTGCAGGCACCAGTCGTCCATCAGGGCATTGCCGGGTCCGGTGTCAAAGGCCAGCAGGTCACCGTCCTCATCGACCAGCGTAATGTTGCCAACGCCGCCAATATTGACAAAGGCTGTCGGCCTGCCGGGAACATGAGCCGCCATGGCTGCATGATAGGCGCAGGCCAGCGGCGCGCCCTGCCCGCCATGTGCCATGTCGTTGGCGCGCATGTCGGCCACGACTTTCAGGCCGGTTGTATCGGCCAGGGATTGTCCGTCACCCAACTGGACGGTCAGTCCGATTTCAGGCCGGTGCAGGACCGTCTGGCCGTGAAAACCGACGACGATCTCACCCTGCCTGCCAACGCCGTGCTTGTCGCAGAACCAGTCGACCGCATCAGCATGCCAGCGGGTGATCTCCCTTTCGATTGCAGGCAGCTTTCCAGGCCGTGAGGCGCGTTCCTGCAGATCGGAGGACAAAGACATCGCCTCGCTCAGCAAGGCCCGCTGTGCAGCGTCATAATCCACCGCCTCGAACGCCATGGCCTGCACCGTGTTTTCACCATCGGTACGGATCATGGCCACATCAATGCCGTCCATTGATGTGCCGCTCATCAAACCGATCGCCGTGATTGGATTTGCCATTCGTCCTCATCATGCTATGAGGCAGCAACAATATCACAAGAGTGTTTACATGGCCTATAAATCTGATTTTCTCAACGTGCTCGACGAGCGCGGGTTTATCCATCAGTGCTCAGACTTCGACGGTCTGGATGCACTGGCCGCCAAGCGGGAGGTAATAGGTTATGTCGGGTATGACTGTACCGCACCATCCCTGCATATCGGCAATTTTCTCAGCATGATGATGCTGCACTGGCTGCAGGAAACCGGCAACAAGCCGATCACCCTGATGGGCGGCGGCACCACCATGGTCGGAGATCCATCAGGCAAGGATGAAACCCGTGCCATACGCACCCTGGAAGAGATTGAAGCCAACAAGGCGTCGATCAAGGGCGTATTCAACAAGGTGCTTCGGTTCGGAGACGGCAGCACCGACGCGATCATGGTCGACAATGCGGACTGGCTGTTGAAGCTGAGTTACATCGACATGCTGCGTGACGTCGGACGGCATTTCTCGGTCAACCGGATGTTGACGATGGACTCGGTCCGCCTGCGGCTGGAACGCGAACAGGAAATGAGTTTCATCGAATTCAACTACATGGTGTGCCAGTCCTACGATTACGTGGAACTGGCCAGGCGCTATGGCTGCAATCTGCAGATGGGCGGTTCGGACCAATGGGGCAATATTGTCAATGGTGTCGATCTGGGTCGCCGCATGGGCACACACCAGCTATACGCCCTGACCACCCCACTTCTGACCACATCGTCGGGCGCGAAAATGGGCAAGACCGCGCAAGGGGCGGTCTGGCTCAATGCCGAACAGTTCAGCGCGTGGGATTTCTGGCAATACTGGCGCAATACCGAAGACGGCGATGTGGCACGGTTCCTGAAGCTGTTCACCACCTTGCCGATGGACGAAATTGCCAGGTTGGAAAAGCTGGACGGCGCCGAGATCAATGACGCTAAGAAAGTGCTGGCAAATGAAGCAACCGCCCTTCTGCATGGCCGCGCAGCCGCAGATGCGGCCGCCGCCACGGCACAGAAAACATTCGAGGAAGGCGGGCTGGCGCAAGACCTGCCGACCATTTCAGGCAATCCGGGTGACGGACTGCTGTCGTTGTTTGTCGCTGCCGGACTGGCGGCCAGCAATGGCGAAGTGCGCCGCGCCGTCACCGGCAATTCGGTCAGCGTGAACGACACCAAGATCAGTGATCCCGGATACCTGGCAGGCGAAGCCGACTTCAATGCAGATGGCCTGATGAAGATATCGCTGGGCAAGAAGCGACACGCTCTGGTGAAGCGGGACTAGAGGCTCCGCCGCTCCGTCACCTGGTGGACTGCAGTTCCTGCTGACGCACCCTTTGGTTTTGCTGCCGCGTTGACGGTTGCCGGATCGTGCCGCGCTGCTGCCGGCTGCCGCGTGCGGTGCCGTCCGAGTTGGTCTGGCCGCCACCAATCGTAAAGATGTTGCGGAAAATTCCAGGCGCAATCGCGGACACCGGATTGACCAGGAAACGGGGACGGTTCATGGAGCCTTTCAACGCAAAGTTCAGGCCGAACACGCCCTGGCCTCTGCCGCCGGTAAGGACGTCGCCCAAAACAGGCACATTTGAAATTGCCGAGTTCAGGGCGTAGGCGGGAATGATGGTTCCGCCGATGTCCATGGCCAGATCGTTCTTGCGGATAATGCCCTGCGCCGAGGCGCCGATCTCGGGGCCCTGGACCAGCGCATCACCAATGCGGACAAAATTGTTGTCAACCGAGAACGGCACTGACAGGCGGGACAGCCTCAGGTCATTGCTCCTGGGCCCCGTGTTCCGCCCCGCACGCCGGGTGGTATTGTCAATCTGCGACAATGCAGCCTCGTTGCGGACCGAGAAATTGCGGACTTCCAGCAGGCCGCGTTGAATTGCGCCCTGCCCCGGATTTCCCAGAATGGCTCCGAAATCAATGGTGCCGCCTGAAATCTTCGAATAGAGATTGGTCGCCCGCAGCGAGGCACCGGCGTCCCTGCCGGTCACCCGCATCCGGCGTTGCCCATTGTTATCGCGGGTAACACGCATGGTGATCGGCGCACCGTTTCGATACTTTCCTCTTATCTCCGCCGACTGCACTGCGCCACCGGACGTGACCAGCCTGCCCTGGAGATTGTTGATCACCTCGCCGCGGTGAACGTAGATGCGGCTGATGTTGGTATTCACTGAGACTGGCGGCTCCTGCAGGCTGGCATTGCCGCCGACCTTGCTGGACATGATACGCGATATCAGCGGCCTTGCGTCGAGACTGGCGCCGCCAACGCCCATCTGCAGCGAGCCCGACGAATTGTCGACCTCCAGCGCCAACTGATTTGTATCACTGAGAATGAAGCGCGGGAACGAAGCATCGTGCAGGCTGTTGTTCTTTCGGTTCACTCGCAGCTTGCCAAGAATCTTGAGCTTTCCACCGGTGACCGAAAGGTCATCGAGCAAAATGAACTTATCGTCGTTGAGGCCGACATTGAACCTGGCCCTGGTGTTCTTCGTCGGCTTTCGCGACCAGCCGATGGCATCGACCGCCATGGATGCTTTTGACAGGTCGGCATCCACCTTGGCCGACACGATTTGCGAGCCACGGCGCACCATTGAGACTGTCAGCCGCGTAGGCCCGGTCAGAAACGGCGCGAGATCAATGCCCAGTTTCTGCCGGTCGGCATCGCTCAACGTCGCCGAAATGGTCATGTCCTCGTCAGCATTGGCACTCTTGCTCAACGGCCGGCGCCAGGTCAGCCGGGCCGCCTTTTCTCCCAGCTTTGCGGTGCCCTTTCCGGTGATGATGGTGTCATCTAGTACCAGGTCTATCTCTGCGTCGTTGATGTCGATGCCTTCAATCGCATTTTTGATCTGCCCTTTGCTCAACTTCGCGGTCGCGGCGACAGCGATATCGGAAGACGTGATGCCAGGCTTGAGAGGCATTGCCAGGCTGAGGTTTACGACCCCACGACCACTGACCGAGTCCAGATCAAAGGTTGAGTCGCTGACCAGCGCCAGAGGCGGCAGGTCGGCGTATTCATGGAATCCGGCAACATCGCTTTCAAGGTTCAGGTTCAAAGTCGCCGGCGAAATCGGCAGCGCCAGTTCTGTGATCTGCATGTTTCCGCCGGTCACGCCCAGGGAATTGCCGGACGGCAGCGGGATGGTTCCAGCCTGAACCGCGATATCGAAAACCTGGCCGGTCAGGTGAAACTGCCCTGACGCTCTGGTCATTGGCGGCAGGTCATCTGCGTAGGTAAACTCAACACCTGTGGCATTGAACTTCAGGTCGACAGCGTCGGCGGGCAACGGCTTGCCCTCAAGTGCCGTGTTGATCTGGGCGCCAGAGAGCTTGACCCTGAACTCAGCATCATCCACGACGCCCGTACGCAGGTTTTCCCGATACCATTTGCGTGATTGCGCAGCGATCACCGGCGGCCACAGTTTCCGGATCAGGTCATGTTGAAGCGAGCGTCCGCGACCGGCCATGTACACGCCAACCGCATCGCCATCTGCAACAAATTGTCCGCGAACCCTCACACCACCGTCACCGGACAGCACCAGCAGGTCATCAACGAGGAAGCGGCGTTCATTGAACAGCGCCTGTCCCCTGAGTTTGAACTGGTCAATCACGCTGCCGGCTGCCCCTGCATTTGGCGTATCGATATTGACGTTCTGCGCATCCAGTTGGATGTTGGCGGCAATCACTTCCTGCTGCTCATTGCGTACCGGCGCAAACCGGCCATTGAACTTCGCCTCGGTGCCACGGATGACCAGGCTCGAATCATTGATGGACAGATGACCTGTCTGCGGTTCGAATTTCAGACGCAGCAGACCCTCGTCGATCAGCACCGGATCGGAAATGTAACCAGGGAACGAAACCTTGCCCGCTTTCACTGACAAGACACCTGAACCGGCCAACATCTCGCCCTTGTTGGACAGGGAAAACTCCATTTCGCCTGACATCGGCAAATCGATATTTGCCAGCTGATTGAATGCGAACAGTTTGCGGGCAACATCGGCAGGTGTGACACCGTCAACCTTGGCAATAACCTTAAACACGCTGGAATCGGTACGGTAGGTTGTCAGCACTTCAGTGCGCCAGGTCGGCCCGTCGGCAGAGATGTCTGCATCCATGAACAATGCAAACCCGCCATCGGCGTGCTTGAAACGGAGGTTGGCGCGCGGAGATATCCAAAGCTGATTTTGAATTTCGTCCTTGAACGAGATCTGTGCGTCGGTGACCTCAATCGCCTCCAGCGACCGTGTCCCCGGATCATTGGATTTGTTCTGCAGCAGGTTGTTGATAGTCTCCACGACCGACCGGGTTGAGCCGTCAGCCGGGCTGTCAGGCTGGACATACGGCTGCACAGCCTGGCTTCCGGCATCCGACTTGCCTGTCGTCTGATTTTCTACGGAAAACCCCATCGCGAAATTGCCGTCTCCATCGCGCCTGGCCAGAATGCGGGCGCCGATCAGCTCAAGCTTTTTCGGCTTTACGTTTCCTGTCAGTATTTCTCCGATATCGACGGCGATCGCCGCGCGTGGCGCGCGGGCAATCAGGTTTCCGCTGGTATCGGTGAGACGGACGTCAGCGAGCCGTAACGTCGGATGTCCACCATTGCTGCCGCGCTCAATCACCACTCTTTCGAGTTCGACCTTCAGGCCGGGGATCGAGTCACTGACTCTGTTTTCCACTATGTTCGTTAGAAAACCGACACTGAGCGGGCCGGATGACAATGCGACCACGACATAAATCACCGCCGCGATAAGCATCACGGCGAATGCAGCTGTTACCCAGGCTATGCCTTTTAGTGCCCGGCTGGCCAAGTTTCCGCTCTTTTCTGTTCCGGCAGCAAAACCCCGAAACCGCTAGTCCCAGCGACAATTAACGCCCTCCACGCAAAAATGGAAGCCGTATGGTCCACCTTACATCCGGTTAAGGCCCAATTGTGACCTAGTATCATGCGCTTATGCAACCTGGTGCAAAAATCGGCACACCATCTACAAAAAACCCAATTTCAACGTCAAAGAGTATAAATAATCAGACCTTTATCAACTATTTATCAGGGACGTTTCTTTGACGATGAGCAGTTCACTAGAATCAGGCCAGGCGATGCCGGAATTCGATCTTGACGCAAATTCATCCTCACGGATTTCCAGCGGCGATCTCAAGGGACAAAAAGCGGTCATATACTTTTATCCCAAAGACGACACGCCCGGCTGCACCAAGGAGGCCATAGCCTTCACACAGCTCAAGCCGGCATTCGAAGCAGCCGGCACCAGGGTTATCGGCATATCGGCCGACCCGGCGCAAAAACATGACAAGTTCATTGCCAAGCATGACCTCGACATAACACTCGGATCCGATCCGGAGCTGGACACCCTGAAGGCATTTGGCGTATGGGTCCAGAAAGCCATGTACGGACGCAAGTATTTCGGCATAGAACGCTCGACGTTCCTGATCGACAAAGACGGCAAGATCGCCAAGGTCTGGCGCAAGGTGCGGGTCGCTGGCCACGCCGAAGAGGTGTTGAAGGCAGCCGAGGCGCTTGACTGATCATGCCGCGTGGGAAATGGCGATTTTCTTTGACCTTAGTTCGGTTGAACTTTCCCGTGCGATGTTGATAATCGACCCGTAAAGCACCGGCACAGCTGAGGCACAGCGCTGACAGCAACAGAATTGTTGTTCGGCCCATGGCAGGGAGGGCTTATGCGTAACACACGACGGCATCGAGGTGGGCGTTATCGGCGTGGGTTTGTTTCCCGGCTGACATATGCGTTTCGCGAGCGGCAGATTTATCTGCGTTCCGAAGGTGAGGTGCAATTCATAACCCTCAGGCCCTGGGTTCAGGTCGCTGTCATTTTCGCGTTCACAATCGGTCTTTTCTGGGTGGCCTTTGCAACCGTGAACGTTGCCTTCAAGGATCAGGTCCTGGCACTCAAGGAGCGCAATCAATATCGGGCGCGCCTGGAGTACGAGGACCGCATCGGGGAAATGCGCTCCACCATCGACAAGCTGAACCGGCGGCTGCTGCTGGACCAGAAGACCTATCTTGCCAAGGTTGACGAGGTGCGTATTGAACACGACAGGCTGGTAGACCGTCATCAGCAACTGTCGGAGTTTTTCCGGCAGGGATGGTTGCCGGAACCAAAAGGCTCCACCAGGCAGCTCAAAGGAAGCCTGACGCCGCAGGAAGTCGGTCCCGGCGTTCAGACCGCGCACCGAACGGTGTCGCCACGCGCATCGGACAAGTTCACCGCGGAATTCACAGCACCTGAACAAGCTTTGCAACCGCTGAGCGAACTGCGCAGCTACATGGCCCAGATGGAAATCCGGGAAGCCAAGCTACTCGACAATGTGACGGCGTATGTTGAGGGTCGGACCACCCGTCTTGGCAAGGTATACCGTTCGCTTGGTGTCAATGCCGACAAGCTTGCGAAGTCGTCAAAGTACAAGCCGGAAGCAGTCGGCGGACCTTTTATCGCAGCAAGCGCGGCGGACCTGGGTTCAGACGTGCTGGCGCAGAGTGTCGCCAATCTGTCGGGACAACTGGAACGCTGGGAGACCCTGAAGTTCCAGACCACCCGACTGCCGCTTGTCAGGCCGATGGGCCCGGAATTCAAGGTGTCCAGTTTGTTCGGCTTGCGCAAGGACCCGTTCCGCAAACGCCCTGCCATGCATTCCGGTATTGATTTTCGTGGTGCCACCGGTTCCCCGGTTCATGTGACGGCACCGGGAACCGTGAGCAAGGCCGGCTGGTCAGGTGGATATGGCAAAATGGTCGAAGTTCGCCATGATGGCGGCATTATCACCCGATATGCGCATTTAAGTATAATTTCTGTTCGCACTGGCCAAAAGGTCAAGTCAGGTGATAGAATAGGAAAAGTTGGAAGTACAGGTCGCAGTACTGGCCCGCATCTTCATTACGAAACACGCGTGGGCGGCCGCGCAATAGACCCTGTAAGATTTTGGAAGGCCCGCGATGTTTTTCAAGAAATCACGCGCTAAAGCGCCAAAGAGCGGAGCTAATAGCAGCGGTGGCCGTCAGCGGCACCGTTCTGGCCCGTCTTTGTTGTCCCTGGACCTTGTCATCGATGGCTCGGTGTCAACCGGTGGCGAGCTGCAGGTTGATGGTACCATCAACGGCACCGTGCGCGCGCGCGCTGTCGTGGTGGACGGCAATGGCGTCGTCTATGGCGATATTACGGCGGAAGAAGTGATTGTCCGCGGCCGGGTGATCGGCCCTATCCGTGCGCTTCATATCCACATCTACGCCGGTGCCCACATTGAAGGCGACGTCATCAACCAGACGCTTTCGATCGAAAACGGTGCACATGTGGACGGCAAGATCCGCCGCGTCGAAGACCCCCTGTCGGAACCGATAGATCAGGAACAGGCTTATGCCAGCAGTGGATGGGGCCAGAGCTATGCACCGGTCTACGACCAGCATTATCCGCAGGAAAACGTGTATTCCCTGCCGGGCACCGATGATGTGGTCGATGACGACCCGATCTATCCCGAGCCTCCTGCCCGCAAACCGAAGGCAGCTGAGTAAGCTTGCCGTGTGACTACGGTTCGTAGCCGAAACGCTGGTAGTCGACGGCATAAGTGTCCTCGATCAATGATCGCTCCGCTGGTCCTACTTGTACCGGGACCCTGGCGCTCTTTTTGTAGTGCTGCAGCCTGGAGCCGTAATCCAGTCCGGTGATGCCTGACAGACGTTCGATTATGGCTTCAAAGCCGTCCTCGTACTTGTAGACCTCTGCGTCGAGGCATACGAACTCGTTCTGCGGTCTTACGTGATTGTCAAAGCAATACCGGTCATGCCTGAACTTCTTCAGGACCATGCGAAGCCACCAGGCAAACGGGGTCGGCATCAGCCGTTTTCGCATCTGCCAGTTGTATTCGCTCACCAGCCTGTCGACCGGGTGGCGAACCATCATGAAGCTGTATGTCAAATCGTCCTTGCGGTAGCGTTCAGTCAGCAACTCGCTGCTGTAGTGCTGCGGTGTGCAGGGCTCGCCAGGCAGAGGATCGTTTGTCCAGCGCGAATGGCGATGAAAACTGCCAAGGCATTTCTGTATGCTGGTACCGCCGGTCTTGGGCACATGAATGAACAGCAAAGACCCGGCATCCGTCTCGAAAAGTGGCATCGTCTGAGCTTCAATCCCTAAGGCGAGTCGTGATCGGGGCACGCTGGACTAGAAACCGTCTGTGTGACGAGACGAATTGACATCTGCTCCCGGCCGCCTTGTCTACTCGATATCAGAAACCTCGTCAGGCCCACCGCCATGCACCCGCTGAGCCAAAGAGGCCTCGATAAACTCGTTCAGGTCGCCGTCCAGCACCGCAGACGGGTTCGTGCTCTCGTGGCCGGTCCGCAAGTCCTTTACAAGCTGATAGGGCTGCAGAACATAGGATCTGATCTGATGTCCCCAGCCAATATCGGTCTTGTTGGCTTCCTCGGCGCTGGCCGCCTCTTCGCGGATCTGCAACTCGCGCTCATACAGCCTGGCGCGCAGCATGTTCCAGGCGGTCGCCCGGTTCTTGTGCTGCGATCTCTCGTTCTGGCACTGCACGACAATGTTGGTCGGGATATGGGTTATGCGAACCGCCGAGTCGGTTGTGTTGACATGCTGGCCCCCTGCCCCGGATGCCCGGTAGGTGTCGATGCGACAGTCGCTTTCATTGACCTCGATATCGATATTGTCGTCCACCTCCGGATAGCACCACACCGATGCAAACGAGGTGTGCCGGCGGGCATTGGAGTCATATGGTGAGATTCGCACCAGCCGGTGCACACCGCTTTCGGTTTTCAGGCGGCCATAGGCGTTGTGGCCGTTGACCTTGAGGGTGGCTGACTTGATGCCGGCCTCTTCACCGTCATGCATTTCGATCAACTCCACCTTGTAGCCCTGCTTTTCCGCCCAGCGGGTGTACATACGCATCAGCATCGAGGCCCAGTCCTGGCTTTCGGTACCGCCGGCGCCAGCGTGCACCTCCAGAAAGCTGTCATTGCTGTCCGCTTCGCCTGACAGCAGCGTTTCAATCTCCAGCTTGGCGATTTCAGGTCGCAGTTGCTGTATGTGGGCTTCGGCCTCGTCGATGACCGACTGGTCGTTCTCCATCTCGCCCAGCTCGATCAGCTCGACACTGTCGGAGATGGTCTGCTCCAGCCGCCGAACCGTGCCGATACGGCTTTCAAGGTCCTGGCGCTTGCGCATGACGCGCTGGGCTTCTTCGGGGTCGTTCCAGAGGTTGGGATCCTCTGCCTGCGCATTCAGCAGGTCGAGATCACGCAGTGCCTGATCCCAGTCAAAGATGCCTCCTCAGCAGTCCGATGGACTGCTTGAATTCATCGACAATTGTTTCGATTTCTGCGCGCATGCGATTGTTCCGTGCCGGATTTGAGTTTCGTCTGGCCCGGTCAGTACAGGCCACCGGTGCCTGTCGTCAAGCCGCCTTCCGACACAGCTGCCGAGCCACTGTCACCACCATTGATGATCGTGCCGTCACTGTAGCTGCCGACATTTATGCCTGAGGCGGCAATGGCATCCCCACCCGTCACCAGCCGCGAACGCTCGGGGGGCTGTTCGCCAGGCTTGAAGGCTTCCAGGATGACATTCTCTTCGCCGTAGGTGCCGCGCTTTCCGCTTTTCGGATCGATCGGGATCAGGCGCACACCAGATGGAACACGAAACGGCGTCGCGGATACATCTTTCAAGGCCAGTTTCATGAAATTCGCCACAATCGGCGCAGCAAGCGACCCCCCGGTTTCACCCTTGCCCATGGGCCTTGGCCGGTCATAGCCGACATACACACCGACCACGAGATCCGGTGTATAGCCGATAAACCAGGCGTCGCGCTCGTCATTGGTGGTGCCGGTCTTGCCGGCAATCGGCTTGCCGACCTCCTGCAATCTCTTGGCGGTGCCCCGCTGCACTACGCCTTCCAGCATCGAGGTGATCTGGTAGGCCGTGTACGGGTTCATCACCTCCTCGCGGTTTTCGATGAATTCGGGCTCAGGCTGATTGGTCCATTCCGCAGCGTTGCATTGGGTGCACTCGCGCTTGTCATGTCGCCACACCGTGCGCCCATAGCGGTCCTGTATGCGATCCAGCATGGTTGGCTCGATCTTCTTGCCGCCATTTGCCAGCACCGAATACGCCGCCGTCATGCGCAGCAACGTAGTCTCCCCCGACCCGAGCGACGTGGCCAGCACGGCAGGCAGCTTGTCGTAGATGCCAAGCCGTTCGGTCAGGCCCTTGAACTTCTTTATGCCCATGTCCTGGGCAAGGCGAACGGTCATCACATTACGTGAAAACTCGATGCCGCGGCGCAATGTCGACGGTCCATAAAACTTGTTGGTGTAGTTGGACGGCTTCCACGTCTCACCGCTGCGCAGCTTGATTTCGATCGGCGCGTCCAGGACCACGGACGACGGCGTGTAGCCATTGTCCAGAGCGGCCGCATAGACAAACGGCTTTATCGAGGATCCGGGCTGGCGTTTCGCCTGTGTGACCCGGTCAAACTGACTGCGGCTGTAGGAAAATCCGCCGGTCAGCGCCAGCACGCGCCCGGTATGCGGATCCATCGCAACCATGCCACCGTCAACCTCCGGTATCTGAACCAGATGATAGCTGCCGTCGGAGCCGGCGGCGGTTGCATACACAACATCGCCTGGCTTCAGCACCTGAGATGCGGATTCGATCTTTTTGCCGAGGACAATGCCGTTCTTGTTGATGCCCTTGTGCTCGCGCGCCCAGAGCATGTGCTGCAATGGAATTACACCTTCTTTGGCCTCCGGTGCCTTGCCCTTGACCACCCGGGACGGCCGCAGCCCGATGCGGGCCTGTTGGTCGGTGACTTCCAGCACGACCGCCAGTTGCCAGGGATAAACGTCACCCAATTGCTTGATCTTGGCGAGCGCGGCGGGCCACTCGGCGTTTACCGGTATGGTCGCAACCGGACCCCGCCAGCCGTGATTGCGGTCAAACCGGATAAGTCCGCCTGCCAGGGCCTGACGGGCGAAGATCTGCAATTTGGGGTCAATTGTCGTACGCACGGACAGACCACCGGTGCGCAGGACTTCCTTGCCGTAAATACGTTCGACAGCCTCGCGGGCTTCCTCGGTGAAGTACTCCGCTGCAAACAACTTGGCACCGAACGGGCGCAGCGTCACTTCGATGTCCTTGCCCTGCGCCTCCTTCATCTCGGCTTCGGTGATGTAGCCGTTGTCGTACATGCGCTCCAAGACCCAGTTACGCCGCGCAATCGCCCTTTTGCGATGGCGGACCGGGTGATAGTTCGACGGCCCTTTGGGCAACGCGGCCAGATATGCGACCTGGGCCAGATCCAGTTCGATGAGAGATTTCCCGAAGTAGTTCAGCGACGCCGCAGCGACACCGTAAGAGCCCTGGCCGAGAAAAATCTCGTTGAGGTACAGTTCAAGAATCTGGTCCTTGGTGAACGAGCTTTCCATGCGCAGCGCAATCAGCGCTTCGCGAAGTTTACGGGTGATGGTGCGCTCGTTGGTGAGCAGAAAGTTCTTCGCCACCTGCTGGGTGATCGTCGATGCCCCGATCAGGCGTCGCTTGGAGCCCTGAAGCCTGGCCCGCACGTTCACAATCACGGCTCTGGCAAGTGCTTCCGGGTCGACACCCATGTGCCGGTAGAAATTCTTGTCTTCAGCGGACGTAACCGCCTCGATGAGCCGTTTCGGCACTGCGTCGATAGGTACAAACAGCCGGCGTTCCTTGGCGTACTCTGCCAGCAGTGATCCGTCGGCAGCGTGAATGCGGGTCATCACCGGCGGTTCGTATTTGGCCAGACTTTCATGCGACGGCAGAGTCTTGGAGGTGTCATAGATAATGTACCCCACCGCCAGCGCGACAGCGAAACAGACCGCCAGTCCAAAACTGAACAGGTATTTGAAGAGTCGAAACATTCAGATCAGCGTCCCAAGCCAGCAACGAAGCATGCCAACACATATATATCCGGTTTGCGCTCACAAAGCCAAATATTGTGGCAATCGGACGGCGCTGCGATGATTTGTGTCAGGAGATATGCCGGCACGCCCGGTTTTCACTGAGCAAGCTGCTGACGGGCGGCTACTTCCGGAGAGAAAAACCCTTCTACGGCCGCCGTTACCGCATTTGCGGCCCTGCGCCGCCACTTTGAGGAGACAAGATTTTTCTCGTCATGGCGGTTCGACAGATAGCCCAGCTCCAGCAGAACCGACGGCACATCCGGGGCGCGCAGCACCTTGAATCCGGCCGAGCGCATGGGCCGCCGGTTCAACGGCGTAACCGGCCTCAGGTTCTTGACCACCCGCCTGGCAAAGTAAATCGAGTGATTCTTGGTCTCGCGCAGCGCCAGATCAAGCAGGATGTCAGCAACTTCGC
>JBCCVY010000053.1:0-13391 GCA_039194725.1 Pseudomonadota bacterium | reverse complement strand
TCCAGCTTGATGTCATGGTTGGCGCGCAACTGCCGGTCCAGATCCTCCGGCATGTAATCGGGGAAGTATCCGGACAGTATCTTGTCCTTGCGCGCAGCCGCCACCTCGACCACATCCGGCTTGTTGGCCTCGTTCCATTCCTTCGGGCTCATGCGGTTGCCGACATCCGGGTACACGTAATCCTTCTGCATCAACTCCAGTGTCTGTCCCGACCCGAGATAATGGCCCGGTCCTTGCGTACAGACTTCGGTGATCACGTCGATGGACAAGGTCGCGTCGCTCACCTCGATGCCGCGCACATTGCGGTTGATGGCGCCCAGCATGTCATTGTCTATAAGCAGGCTTTCATAGCAGAAGCCGAGCAGGGAGGCATGCATGCCAGCGGCTTCATAGAGCATGTTTATGCCTGACATGGCGGTCAGGGCCGCGTTGACGCCATGCTCGCATCCGGCCTGCATGTCCGGCAGTTTGCTGTCGGCCATGCCGGCGGCTGACCCGGTCGGCAGGTCGTAGAACTGGCCCATCTGGGCGCACGCGGACGAGATCAGCGCCTGCTCGCCGGATCCGCCCGACATGGCGCCGGTACGCAGGTCGGACACGAACGGCCATGGTCCCCACAGCGCATAGGCGCCCGGTTGAACGGCGTTGACGTAGGCCAGTCCGGCAAGGCATTCCGCCACCGCCTGAACAACGGTGCCGGCCAGCGCCGCCGGCGAAGTGGCACCCGCCTGGGCTGCCGACAGCAGCAGCACCGGCATGCCGCCGCGCACGGCAACTTCCAGGCAGCGGCATGCATCTTCGGCCCACTTCATCGGCGGCACCACAAAGCAGTTTGACTGGCTGACGAACGGCCGCTCGCGCCATTTGGCTTCACTGCCGGCCACCACATGCAGCATCTCCAGGCACTCGCGCACATGGTCCGGTTCAACCATGGATGTGCCGATGTGCTTCGACGTGCCTGCCAGGCAGGCATACAGCGTGTTCACGTCCAGGTCGCGCGGTTCGACCATGTCGCGTGCCACCATCGGACGCTGGAAGAAATGAATGTGCTCGCAGTTGTCGACGATGCGGGCCGCGTCATAAAGGTCGATCAGCAGAGAGTCCCGATAGGTCTCCGTTTCCGGTTCGACAACGTGAACGGCAGCACCGGCGGTGCCGAAATGAACATTGGTGCCCCATGGTTCCAGATCGTACTTGGAATCGCGGGCAAACAATGGAAACCGGCGCGCGCATATTGTCAGCGTATCCTCGATCAGGGCGCGCGGAAACCGCAACCGGCCAGCTTCGTCCAGAGTGCAGCCTTTCTCCGTCATCAGTTCGATGCATGAGGGAATAGAGTTGCCGATGCCAACGGTCTCGAGCAGTGTCAGTGCCGCCTGGTGGATCTTCTCAAGGTCGCCCTGGCTGAGCGGCTTGTACTGGCCGCCCTGCATGCCGGGGCGGACCGCTGCCTCGTCCACCGGAACGGCGCGCGAACGCAAGGCCTTGCGGGCTTCACGCCCGCCACGGCGGCGATTGGTATCTTCAGCTACGGACATGCCCTGGTTTCCTCGACTGGAGTGCAATTCTCGTTGATATCAGTGTGCGCGTTTCGGTGAATCTTGGAAAGCGCATAGTTCTCATTGAAAGTTGAAAATTTTTCACCATGATAGTGCGGTTTCTGGTTGCTGAAATGCTTTTTCGGGTCAATATTGCCGTGTTTGACCGGCTTTGACTTCAACAGGGTGAATCAACGTGACCAAGCGAAATCTACCGCCCTTGCGCGCTCTGACAGCGTTTGAGGCTGCAGCGAGGCTGGGCAGCTTTCGCCGCGCAGCGGACGAACTGGGTCTCACCAGGTCGGCGATCAGCCACCAGATCAAGGCGCTGGAAGAAGGCCTCGGCGTTGATCTGTTTTCACGTGACGGCAAGCGGGCCGAGCTGTCCGGGCCTGGTCAGATTTACTTTCCCGCCGTGCGTGAAGCGTTTGACCAGATTGAAAGCCAGACCCAGGTCATCCGGCCGCGCGCATCGGGCAACGAACTGACGGTGCAGGTCTACGTCACCGTGGCGATGAAATGGCTGCTGCCGCGCCTGCACGACTTTGAGCGGCGCCATCCGAACATGCGGGTGCGGTTGTCGACATCTTATTTTCACTGGGATTTTGACGCTGACAATGCCGACATCGCCATAATTCTGGCCCGCAAACGCAGCGACGGTCATCATTATCGCAACCTGTTCCGCTCCTACCTGACGCCGGTGTGTTCGCCGGATTATCTGGCTCGTGTCGGCCCCATCGCCACGGCTCAGGATTTGTTGCGGCACAAGCTGCTTTATGTCTATTCCGGCGAGGAAGACTGGCGCCTGTGGCTCAAGGCTGCCGGACTGGGTGAAACCAAGCTGTCCAGCACACTCGCGTTCGACAGCTATCTGCTGGCCCAGGAGGCCGCAGTTGCAGGGCAGGGCATAGCCATGACCATCGGGCCTTATGCGCGTGATGAACTGGCGTCGGGCAGGCTGGTGCAGCCGATTGACCTGGCAGTGCCGCACCAGCACTGGTGGACGTTTGCATGCCGCGCAACAGATCGCCTGCTGCCGAAGGTGAGACTGTTTGAAGATTGGTTGGTCGAGCAGGTGTCCCTTGATGACGAGATTCCGGCAGCGGCGAGAGAGGCGGGTGAGAGATGAGCGAAGCAATGGAGCCAAGCGCACGCAAGTCGCGCCGGCGTGGCAATGTCCGCCGTGCAGCAGCTGGCGCCGATGCGGGCCAGGCCACACCGGGACAGCAGCCATCCGGCCAGGCCAGGCTGATGATGGATCCGGCGCGCATGGTCTCCGACGACGAACTGGAAAGCCTGCATCTGGCGTCGCTGGACGTGCTGCAGACCATTGGCATCGATGTCATGCTGCCTGAAGCGCGTGACTACTTTGCGAAAGCCGGCGCCATCGTTGACGGGGAGCGGGTGCGCATTCCCGGCGAAGTGGTCATGGATGCGGTCGCCAGCGTGCCGTCGCTGTTCACCTTCCATGCCCGCAACCCGGACAACACAATTCAGATCGGCGATGGCTGGCTGGCATTCGGCACCGTCGGCTCTGCACCAAACTCTTCCGACCTTGAGCACGGCCGCCGGCCGGGCAATCTGGAAGACTACCGGCGTTTTCTGAAGCTTGCCCAGAGTTTCAACTGCATCGATTTCATATCAGGGTATCCGGTCGAGCCGATCGATGTTCACGCATCGCTCCGCCATCTCGTGGCACTGAAAGACATGGCACTGATGACCGAGAAGCCGTTCCATGCGTACTCGCTCGGTCTGGAACGGATTCGTGACGGCATTGAAATCGCACGCATCGCCCGCGGCATCAGCCATGAACAGCTTGAAATCGAGCCCTCGCTTTTCACAATCATCAACACCAACTCACCGTTGAAGATGGATGAGCCCATGTTGCTCGGGGTGATCGAGATGGCGCGCCGAAACCAGATTGTCTGCATCACGCCGTTTACCCTGTCCGGCGCCATGGCGCCGGTCACGGTGGCGGGTGCCCTGGTGCAGCAGAATGCCGAAGCCCTGGCCGGCATCGCGCTTACCCAGTTGGTGCGCCCGGGCGCGCCGGCGATTTATGGCGGGTTCACATCCAATGTCGACATGAAGTCCGGGGCGCCGGCATTCGGGACGCCGGAGTACATGAAGGCTGCCATCATCGGCGGACAACTGGCGCGCCGCTATGGCATTCCGTATCGCACCTCGAACACCTGTGCCGCCAATGCACTGGATGCGCAGGCTGCCTATGAGAGCGTGTTTTCACTGTGGGGCGTCACCATGGGCGGCGGCAACCTGGTGATGCATGGCGCCGGCTGGATGGAAGGTGGCCTGGTCGCGTCGCTGGAAAAGTTCGTGCTCGACTGTGACCTGATACAGATGGTGAAATCATTCCTGCAACCGCTGGATATGAGCACCGACGCGTTGGGGGTCGATGCCATGGAGGAGGTCGGGCCCGGCTGGCATTTCTTCGGCTGTGCACATACCATGGCTCGCTACCAGAACGCGTTTTTTTCGCCGATGATTTCAGACTGGCGCAATTTTGAGCAATGGCAGTCTGCCGGTTCTCCGCACGCCAGTGACAAAGCGCAAGTGATTTTGAAACAGGTGTTGGACGGCTACCGGAAACCGCCGATTGACCCTGCCATTGAAGAAGAGCTCGAAGCCTTTGTGGCCCAGCGCACCGAACAAGGCGGTGCGCCGACCGACTTCTGATTGACCTGGCGGACCGGCTTCGCGCATTCTGCTGGGTGCCAGCACAGCCAAGACCGGACTGCTTTATGAAATTTGCCTACCTGATCGAACCGCCGTTCAACCACAAACGGGAGGACGGAACGGTGACCGGATGTGATGTCGAGCTGGCCAGGATGGTCTTCGAAACCGTCGGGGCAGGACCGTTTGAGCCGGTCGAGACGGAGTTCGCCGAATTGCTGCCGGGCGTGGCCGACGGCCGCTGGCGCATGACCACGGGATTGTTCGCAACTGAAGAGCGCCGCCGGATCGCCGCTTTCAGCCGGCCGATCTGGGCGCTGCCAGACGGATTGCTCGTCGCAGCCGGCAACCCTCTCGGCTTGTCCGGTTATCGATCTGTGGCGGCCTCCGAAACCTGCCGGCTGGCAGTGATCAGGGATCAGTTCCAGCATCGCTCGGCGGTGGAATTTGGTGTGCCGGAAGACCGCATCCTGATTTTCGAAACTTACACCCAGGCCTGCCACGCGGTGCGTGACGGCGAAGCGGACAGCTATGCAAGCGTAGCCCGCGCCCACACCGGCTTTCTCGAACAGCATCCGGAACTGGACATGGATGTGGTCGTGGTGCCGGTCAGCGATAAACAGCCGGCCTTCGGTTCATTTGCCTTCAGCATCGGCGACGATGACCTGCGCCGACAGGTGGACGCCGTGCTTGTTGACTGTTTGGGATCGCCCGAACACCGCCGGATGATGGCCGGTTTCGGGTTCAGTGACGCGGAAATCGATCTCGTGGTCAACCGGCAGCCGGAATAACTCTATTGGATCTACTGATACTATTCGGATCGGCCTTCCTCTCCGCCACGATCTTTCCGGCCCAGTCGGAAGCTGTACTGCTGGTGATGCAGGCAAATGGCGCAGCGTCTAGCTTGGTGCTGCTGACCGCAGCCAGTATCGGCAACACGTTGGGCGCGTGCGTGAACTGGGCGCTCGGCCGGTTCGCCTCCAACATGCGTGACCGACCGTGGTTTCCGGCCAGCTCCAAACAGTTGCAGCGGGCGGAAAGCTGGTACGCCCGCTGGGGTGTGTGGTCCCTGCTGCTGAGCTGGATGCCGTTCGTGGGTGACCCGCTGACAGTGATAGCGGGCCTGCTGCGCACACCGTTCATGATTTTTGTGGTCATCGTGGCCGTTGCCAAGACCGGGCGATATGCGGTGTTGTTGTGGTTTGCCGACGCAATATAGGTGCACTCGATGGCGCGGCTAATTCTTCAGCACCCTGGTCATCAGTATGGCAATCTTCAGTGTGGCAATAATGCCACACTTCTGAAAAATCAGTAAGATCAGCCAATTTTTTGTTCGCGATACCCCCGGCCGAAGCTTACCATGGAGCCTTAACCGTGCAGTCAGGGGGAGAATCATGAAGAAGTTGGCAGCGTCACTCGCGGTTGCTTGTATGGCCGTTTTTTGCGCCGAAGGCGCAAAGGCAGCGGACTTTGACCCCCAAGCGGCAATTCAGGAGCTTGTGGTTTCCGGGTACGTGGAAAGCTGGACAGGGTACACGTTTCTGACCAGCCTCGGCGGGGAGAACGCTGTGGGTGGCAATGAGCCTGATCCACAGGCTTATTTCGCCTCAAACGTAAGCGGCCGCTTAAGCCTGCCGTTGGGCGACACGTTATCCCTGCAGACGGACGTCGGTCTGGAGTATACGGAAAACGCCTTTGATGATGACGATTCTGAGGATGTGTTTGAATCAGGGTTCTACCTTGGCGGTCATCTGACCCATCGCGACCCAAGTGCGGGAGCATTTGGTGTCTTTGCAGCGTTCGGTGCAAGCAGGACCGACGAAGACAATATAGAGTTCTACGCAGTCGGCGGCGAAGGCCAAGTTTACCTCAATGACGTCACCTTGTATCTTCAAGGCGGCTATTTCGATGCCAAAGATGGCGAGGAAACTGGTGTTGACAGGCAGGACCCGCTGCACAACGCATTTTTTGTGCGTGGTGTTGGGCGTTGGTTTCTCAGCCCAGACAGCCGCTTCCAGGCCGAGGTCTCCTATGCCGCTGGAGACCAGGGAGCTTTTCCCACCGACGACATGTACTTGATAGAGTGGGGCGTGCGGTTTGACACTGTGCTGCACGGCTTGCCAGTGATTGGCGACACGCCGGTGTTTGCCGGATATCGGGGCGCGCGGTTTGACAACGAGGGCATAGCGCCCGGCATTGAGGATGGCCAGACAACTGAGCACACCATAATGGTGGGCTTCACCCATGCGTTTGGCGGCAATTCCATGCAGGAGTTCGACCGGGTCGGCGCCACGCTGGACCTGCCGGGCTTTGCTCGTTGGGTAGGCTACGGCGAGAACCTGGACTGATTGACTGGAACAGGTTTGACCAAGCGGCTCCATGCAATGTGGGGCCGCTTTGTTTGTTGCATGTGTCTGCCATGTAAGAATGGCACGGTGACCAGTCATACGTCACCGCGCCATTCCCCCGTTCCGGTCCTCAATCAGGTCAACTGTTGAGGCCGTGCATTATCTGGCTGGGCAGAAACCCACCGCTTACCGGCCGCCGCTGACCGGACCTCTGCCGAAGCCGCGGCGAAAGCCATATCCGCGATAGCCATAGCCTCGGCGCAGGCCGTGACCGCGATAGTGGAAACGTGATCCATAAAAACCGTGGCGGCCGAAACCGAAGCCGCGGCTGCCAAAGCCGTGGCGGTGGCCAAACCTTCTGTGGCGGAAGCCGCGCGACCGGAAGCCGCGCTTGCGCAGGTGCGCATTGGTTACCTTGCCTGCCGGCGCCTCAAGGCCGGATTGGGCGAACGCCGCGCCCGGTACTGGGGCAGCTGAAGCTGGTGTTGACACAACTGCGGCAAACGCAAGCGCGCCCGCCACAGCAAGTCCGTTTATGGTCGTAGAGTGTGTCAGTCTAAACATGAGCAATTGCTCCTTTTCGGTTCTGGACAATCCGGCAAGGGGCCCGCTGCAGTCCTGTCAGGTGTGATCAACGCCTGGTCGGAAAACAGGGAGAGGTCTCGCCAGTTCTATTGACCAGACGCTACGCCCCTCATGCTCGGATTGGGAAATCAAGCCGCATCACTTGGCCGGGAGACCGGGTGATTGGCGGCACACGGGCCCGTGTGCGGCATGTTGATGATTGAAGCATGCAGCCGCCCGTGACACCATGCCGGCCCCAACACCAGTCTCCACCCAGGACATCTCCAGACAATGCAAACCATCGACTACTATTATTCCACCCGTTCAAACTTCACGCTGCTAGGCGCAGCCAGGCTCAACGCGCTGGCGGCGAAATACAAACGCCGCATACTGCACCGGCCCATCCTGTTGTCAGAGACAATGAAGCCGCTGAAGTCGACGCCGTTTCACAAACGCCCGGCAATCCTGCGCAACTACGCGATGCACGATGCACTTCGCACAGCCGCCCATCTTGGCATACCGTTGTTGCGCGAACCGGTGCATCACATGGGGCCGGTTGAACTGCCGTCCGGCATCGTCATCGCCGGGCAGAACGCGGTGCTGCGCGGTGAAGCGGGTGATGTGGACAGGTTGAGCGTTGAGGTTCTCGAAGCCTTGTGGCTGCATGATCGCGATATCGCAGACGAAGCCGTCGTGGCGGAACTGGTCACCACTGCCGGTTTCAAGAATGCCGACGCCCTGATCGCCGACGCCCTGTCCGAGGCCACCCAGGCGGAGCTGATGCGCAACTGCACCGAAGCGATTATCCGCGGCGTGATCGGTGCGCCGACGTACTTCGTCGACGAGGAGATGTTCTACGGCCAGGACCGGCTGGACTACCTGGAACGGGCTCTGGCCGGTTAGCTTTGAGCCTGTTTGGCCGTTTCCAGCAGGTCGTCGATTTCGGAAAAGCTCGCTGCGTACTGGGCATATTCAAATGTGCCCTTGTCACGCAGCTCACGCGCAGCCTGCAGGAATCCACCGATCGCCGCCCGGGCAAATGACGAGCCTGTGGACACCCGGCGCACGCCACACTCCAGCAGGTCGGTCATGGTGAAATGCGCCGCTGCGGTGCCGATCACTACATTGACCGGCGTGCTGACCGCTTCGCACACCCGTTCGATGTCTTCGATGGATGCCAGGCCGGGTGCGTAAAGTACATCTGCGCCGGCCGCTTCAAAGGCAATCAAGCGGGAAATCGTGTCGTCCAGATCCGGCCTGCCATGCAGGAAGTTTTCGGCTCTCGCCGTCAGCATGAACGGCCGTTTGAGCGAACGCCTCGCTTCGACAGCGGCGGTGATGCGCTCCACCGCATGGGTGAAGTCGAAAATCGGGTCATCCTGCTTGCCGGTGGTGTCTTCTATGGTGCAGCCGGCAAGCCCGGCGGCTGCCGCCTGGCGGATGGTCTCTGCAACCGTGTCAGGCCTTGCGCCAAAGCCGTTTTCAAGATCGGCCGACACGGGCAGGGGGGTGGCCTTCACCATCATGGCACAGTGCTCCAGGGCTTCCTTGCGGCTTACCTCGCCGGGCCAGTCGCGCTTGCCGACGCTGAAGGCGTATCCGGCGCTGGTGGTGGCAATCGCTTCGAACCCCATGGCCTGCAGGATACGGGCGGAGCCCTTGTCCCAGGCATTGGGCAAGACCAGGATCTTGTCTTCACGCATATGAAGTTGTTCGAAGTGCTCCGCCTTCTGCTTGGTCAGTGGCATGCCGTGACCTCCCGCAACATTGGTAAAACTCAAGCTGTCCCTGTACTGACTCTGACAGGAAATGTGCCGTGCGCAAGAGGGTAAGTGTCAGCAGACATTGTTGCACGCGGCGCTAACCGCGCCGTCTGCGGCGCCGTTCCCGGCCTTCGCTGCCATCAGCGCCGATCGGTGTGATTTCCTTGGTCTGCGGCAGATTGACAACCGATGCCAGATTGGGGAACGCAGCCGTCTTGTGAGGCATGGCCATGGCTTCTATGAAGTGCTGCTGGAACATCGGTTCCACGGCGGTTTCGATCTTTTCGATGCGCCTGACCACTTCTTCAATCTCGTCGCGGCCTTCAGTGTTCAGCAAGGCTATGCGTGCCCCGGTGCCGGCGGCGTTGCCGGCAGAATGCACGTGGGCCAGGTCGCAATCGGGGATCAGTCCCAGGATCATCGCGTACTTCACGTCGATGTGGCTGCCAAACGCGCCGGCGAGGCGGATCGTATCGACTTTCTCAAGCTCCAGCTTGTCCATCAGCAACTGCACGCCGGCATAAAGGGCTGCTTTGGCCAACTGGATGGCCCGTACGTCGTTCTGGGTTATGGAGATCAGCGGTTCGCCGTCACGGATGACATACGCAAAGGTGCGGCCGGTTTGTATCACGCGTGGTGATCTGGCCGACAGGGCGCCGTCAAACAACCCGTCCTGGTTGATCACGCCGGACAGGTAGAGTTCCGCCACGGCTTCAATGATGGCCGAGCCGCATACGCCCGTAACGCCGGTGGAGGTGATTTCGTCTTCAAATCCGGCCTCATCCGACCACAGGTCGCAACCGATGACCTTGAAGCGCGGTTCCAGGGTCTCCGGATCGATGCGCGGCCGCTCTATAGCTCCGGGAGCAGCCCGCTGGCCGCACGAAATCTGCGCCCCTTCGAAGGCCGGTCCGGTTGGCGATGAACACGCCAGCACCCGGTCCTTGTTGCCGAGCACGATCTCCGCATTGGTGCCGACATCAACCACCAGCATCATCTTTTCCGACAGGTGCGGGCTCTCCGAAAGAACAACACCGGCGGTGTCCGCGCCGACGTGTCCTGCAATGCAGGGCAGCACGTAGACATAGGCGCCGTTGTTGAGCTCAAGGTCGAATTCACGCGCCGGGCGGGTGACCGGCAAACCCGTGGCCAGGGCAAACGGGGCACCGCCAAGTTCGGTCGGGTCAATGCCCAGCATCAGATGATGCATGACCGGATTGCCAACCAGCACGATCTCCAGAACGTCCGCCAGGTCGACGTCGGCCTCACCTGCCACCTGCCGTGCCAGCTCGTTCAGGGCTTCACGCACGACCGTGGTCATTTCCCTGTCGCCGCCGGGGTTCATCATCACGTATGAGACACGGCTCATCAGGTCTTCACCGAAACGGATTTGCGGGTTCATCAGCCCCGCCGAGGACTTGATCTCGCCGGTGGACAGGTCGCAAAGATGAGCCGCGATCGTGGTGGAGCCGACGTCAACGGCCATGCCATATGCGCGGTCGTGAAACCCGGGCCAGATCGCCGTAATCCTGGCAACCCTGCTCGCCATGCGGCTGTGAACGGCAACCGTGATACGCCAGTCCCCTTTGCGCAGCGCGGTTTGCAGCGCCTGCATGATGGCCAGGTCGCAGGTGACATGATCGATGCCCCATTGCGCTTTGAGCGCATTATAGACCCGCTCCAGATCGGAGGAGGGGTGATGCATGTCCGGTTCGTCGACCACGACGTAATAAAGTTTGGTGATCGGATCGAGCTTGATATCGCGCACCTCGGCGCGCTTGCGCACAACCTGCTTGTGCACCTGGCTCTCAGGCGGCACATCCACCACGCAGTCACCCTGCATGAGGGTCTGGCAAGACAGTCGGCGGTCGGCCTTCAGGCCGCGCTTCTCATTGTAGCGGATTTCCACGCTGGTGACCGGGCCCAGGTGTTCCGGTTTTGAGGAAATGCCGTGCTTGGCGAAATCACCGATTGACGGGGTGACCTGGCAGCGCCCGCAGATGGCGCGGCCGCCGCATACGCTGTCAATGTCTACGCCTAGGGCGCGGGCAGCCTGCAGAACCGGAGTGCCTATCGGAAAGCGCCCGCGCTTGCCTGAGGGCGTGAATACGATAAGTGCGTCGCTGCGTCCGCCGTCTGCCATACCTTTCCCCGTTTTCGTCTCTGGGGGACAACCCCCCGGAGGTCTTGTTCCTATCCCCTGCGCCGGCGTCGGCCTTCCCGTTCGCCACGTGCGCCCTGCGGGGCGTTGGCACTGGCAGGCGGTTTGTTGAACCTGATCCAGTTGCCGCCGGAGGCATCGTTGTTCATCAGGAAGTCTGCAGCCTTGATGGCCTCGATTTCCTTGGATGGCGTTGCCTTGGTGGACCCAAGTCCGATCAATGGAACCAGCGCGTCAATGTCAATTCCCTCTGGTATCACGATTCCCATGGCAGCGAGCTCAGCAATCCGCTCGTCTATCTTCTTAGGCGTGGCTGCTGCCTGGACCGGGTTCATGATGGCTGATGTCATGCCGGCAGCCGCTGCCATCGGCAGGAAGGCATTGTTGATGCCGTGCCGGTTGGGCAACCCGAACGAAATATTTG
Source organism: Pseudomonadota bacterium (assembly GCA_039194725.1). GTDB lineage: Bacteria > Pseudomonadota > Alphaproteobacteria > Rhizobiales > Aestuariivirgaceae > Anderseniella. The sequence goes on along the minus strand of JBCCVY010000053.1, from coordinate 1,902 downwards.
ACGCGCCGCAAGTGGTGTTGACGCCAAGTTCTTCACGCAAACGGCGCACAAGAGCAAATACCTGCAACCCCGCAGTTCCCATGGCGCCGACCGGCATGACCAGCGGGTCGACCACGATATCGTGGGCAGGAATGTTAAAATCTGCAGCCCGTTCGACAATCTTCTTTGCCACGGCAAACCGGACATCGGGGTCTTCCGAAATGCCGGTATCGTCGTTGGAGATTGCCACGACCGGGACGTCATACTTCTTGACCAGCGGCAGGATGGCTTCCAGGCGGTCTTCCTCGCCGGTCACGGAATTCAGCAGCGGGCGGCCGTGACAGGTCTCAAGGCCGGCGGTCAATGCCGCGGGAACACTGGAATCGATACATAAGGGAACATCGACAAGTCCCTGCACAAGCTCGATCATCTTCCGCATCAATGGCGGTTCGGTTTCGTTCGGGTTCGGGTTTGAATTGTATACGACGCCGGCGTTGACATCGAGAACCGTGGCGCCGCAGGCAACCTGGGCAAGCGCGTCTTTCTCCACAGTCGAGAAATCTCCCGCTTCCAGTTCCGCTGCCAGCTTCTTCCGCCCCGTCGGGTTGATGCGCTCTCCAATCACGCAAAACGGCTGGTCAAAGCCGATAACGACTTCCTTGGTGGCTGAGGCGATGAGTGTGCGGGTCATTTGCGAGGCGTCCTTCCAGAGCGCAGAACAAGAAGTGAGTGGGCAGTTTTCCGGTAACCGTTGTGTATCAGGCGGTACCGCCGGACGCGATAAGCGACTTTATCCGGGTGTCATCATAGTCGGCTTCAAGCTGCTCGGCAGTCTGGGCGACTTCGGCGGCAAGATCATCTCCACATTCGGCTGGATCGCCGCGGCGCCATTCGTCCAGATAATCTTCCGCGTCCGCCGCCTTCGAACGCATGGCAGCCATGTCGATAGCCTCCTGAAAGCGGTCGGACAGCATTATCTTTTCTGCCTTGCGACCGGCTTTTGCAGTCACTTGCGAGGGAATGTCGCGCCAGTAGGTGATGAAGATTTTGGCCATGGAACGGATCAGCTTTTCGGCTCAGGGTTTGGTGCTGGCCCAGATATAGGCGCGGGCGCATGGCAACACTGCAGATTTTGCGACCAGCACATGAGCAAAACCGACCGCAATGCGCTCACACGGCATCTGCCACCGCATCGGCAATTTGGTTGGTTTGCGCGATTCCCGCCAGCTTGCAGGTCTGGTCGACCAGATCAGGCCGATTCATGGAGTAGATATGGACATGATCCACACCCTGTGCACCCAGTTGCATGATCTGCTGGGCTGCAAATTCACATGCGCGCGCTTTGTGCTGGGAAGAGTGCGGGGCCAGACCGTCAAAAGCTGCATGCAGGTGATCCGGAACACGCGCCTGGCACTTGCCGGCGAAGCTTGCCACCTTTGCAAAATCATGGATCAGCAGGATACCGGGAATGATCGGCTGATAGATACCGGCAGCCCGAACCTGTTCCATGAAATGGAAATAATCCCGGTTGTCGAAGAAGAACTGGGTGATGGCGGCCTTGGCGCCGGTCGCCAGCTTGGCCTTCAGATTTCGAATGCAGGCGTGGCCGGAGCCGGATGCCGGGTGCACTTCCGGATAGGCGGCGACGTAAGTGTCGAGGCCGCCGCGCCCGATTACGGAGCGGGCCAGATCGGCCCCGTTTTCATATCCTTCGGGATGCGGCTGGTAAGGCCCTGAAATGCCCGGCATGTCACCGCGTAGCGCAAGTATGCCTTTCACGCCCTGTGCGGCATATCTCTCAATGACGGCATCGGTTTGCGCCTTGGACTGTCCGGCACACGTCAGATGTCCGACCACGTCAAGACCATCGACACCGAGAAGCTGGCCGACCGTGCCGAAAGAGGCCTGATGGCTGCTTCCGCC
>JBCCVY010000052.1:0-13450 GCA_039194725.1 Pseudomonadota bacterium | reverse complement strand
GCTGGAAGAGCAGGACAGATGCGTTGAGCTTTGCCGGCAGCCGGGGCTGGAGGAAACCCTGCCCCATGCCATAACCCACCGCGATATCATCGTTAAGTTTGGCCGGTTCCCGCACCGCAATGAATTGCTGAGGCGGCCTACGACGGCTGAGGAGCAGGCTTTTCTGGACGCCGGCGGGTTCGCCGGCTGAGGCCTTTCGGCATCACTCAAGACTCATCAGGTAGGTGGCAATTGCCGTGCGATCCTCGGCAGGCAGTTTCGACATGTTTGTCTGCACAGCCGCCATGCCGCCGGACGACATCTTGTCATAGCCAAGGGTTTCGCCGAACTCCAGCGCCAGGGCCAGATCGGCAGCGTCCTTGAACCGTCCCCGCGACTTCAGGCTGCGCAGGGAAGGAACCTTGCCTTCGCCTTCCGGATGCGGGCCGCCGGCCATCCAGCGCGACGTGTCCAGCGCCATGGCCCAGTCGCGCGGGGTGTGGCACTCCGCACAATGGCCCGGGCCCTGGACCAGGTAGGCGCCCTGGTTCCAGACATCGTCCTTTGCGGCATCCTTGACGAATTCCGCCGGCTCAAAGCCCGAGGTCAATTTCCACATGCCCAGGCTGCGCCGCATTATGGTTTCAACCGGCAGGCCCAGCGGCAATTCGGCAGGCCGGTTTGCAGCTTGTACCGGCTTCAATGTATCCATGTACGCCTTGATATCCAAGACGTCGGCATCGCTCATCTTCGAATAGGACGTATAGGGGAACGCAGGCAGATAATGCCGGCCGTCGGGAGAGATGCCGCGCTTGACCGCGTTGACGAACTGGATGTCGGTCCAGCCGCCGATGCCGGTGTCTGCATCCGGCGTGATGTTGGGCGGATAAAACGCCCCGGCAGGTGTTTTAAGCAGCCGCCCGCCGGACGGCAGCGACATGTCCGCCTGCTTGTCGTCCTTGGCCGGCAGGTGGCAGGACAGGCAGCCTGATGCCGTGTAAAGCCGCTTGCCGTTTTCGATATTGGCCGTATGCGGCTTTAAGGCAGACGCCGGAAGCGGATCCGGCGCGGCGAGCACCCAGCCCGCCGCGGCGGCCATGCCTCCTGCCATGATAATTGCGGCCAATATGCGTTTCATGCCGTCAGTCGCCGTTCAACAACTACTGTTTTGGACGGCGATAGTCCTGGTGGCATGCCTTGCAGGTGGCGCCCAACGCGCCCAGTGCGGCGCCAAAGTTCGCTTCCTCGGTGACAGCCGCCATCTGCATTGCGGCTTCAACCGACTTGTCGGCCTTGGCTTCGAAGTCGGCCTTGTTCTGCCAGATTTCAGCCTTGGCCCAGGTTTCCTTGTCACCGGTTTCACTGCCTTCAGGGAAATGCGCTTTGGACTCTTTCACATTGTTCGCCAGCGTGGTTGCGTTGGTGTTGACAACGGCTGCGTCAAACGGAGCTTCCTTTTTCGCGATGGCAGCAAGTGCACCCATTGCCTTACCAACCGCTTTCATGTTGGCCTGACGATCCTCGATCGGGCTGGCAAAGGCGGAACTTGTGACGCCGATGACGGCTACCAGGCCGATGATTGCAGTCCTGGATGATGAAACGAGCCTAGAAGTCATAAAAAATCTCCTGAATTTCTTCGTTTGTGCCGTGGGCAAACGTCAAGACTAGAGCCTGTTGTCGCCACTGTCAGGATAATCATTGCCGAACACGTCAATTTGAAGACGGCTGGTTGCGCAGCAATCTGCGGATAACCTTGCCTGTCGTGGTGAGCGGCAACTCATCTCGGAACTCGATCTCGCGTGGGTATTCATGGGCTGACAGTCGGTTGCGGACATGGTCCTGTATCTCGGCATGGATGGCATCGGTTGCCTCGAAGCCATCGTTCAGGACCACAAACGCCTTGACGATTTCCGTGCGAACCGGATCCGGCACGCCGATGACGGCTGCAAGTTTCACCGATGGGTGGCGCGACAGGCAGTCCTCAATTTCGCCGGGTCCAATACGATAGCCGGACGAGGTGATGACGTCGTCGTCACGCCCGACAAAGTGAAAATATCCGTCTTCGTCCCTGAAACCCTGGTCTCCGGTCAGCAACCAGTCGCCGACATATTTGTTTCTGGTTGCGTCCGGCTTGCCCCAGTATTCCAGAAACATCACCGGATCCGGCCGCTGCACCGCGATATTGCCGGCCTCGCCGTCCGGCAAGGCATTGCCGGCATCGTCCACGATGGCGACGGTGTGGCCCGGCACCGGCCTGCCAATGGCGCCTTTCTTCCACACGCCGATGGCATTGCAGCTTTCCAGCACCAGGTTGCATTCGGTCTGCCCGTAGACTTCATTGATTTTCATGCCGAGGCTGTCCTCGGCCCATTCCTGCAGCGCACCGCCGACCGCTTCGCCGCCGGAAAAAATGGTCCGAAGCGTGATCCTGTCCACATCTGTTGGGGTGCTGGCGCGCATCAGCTTCAGGGCCGTCGGCGGGATGAAGACATTGCGGACCTTGTGCAATGCCATCAGGTCCCAGGCATTTGCCGGATCGAACTTGGTGTACTTGTAAGCCAGCACCGGCACGCCGAAGTACAGCGCCGGCAGCAGCACATTCAGCAATCCGCCGGCCCAGGCCCAGTCGGACGGCGTCCACATCAGGTCGCCTGGCTGCGGGAAAAACTCATGTGCGAACTGAATGCCCGGAATATGACCTAGCAACACCCGGTGTCCGTGCAGCGCGCCCTTCGGCGGCCCGGTGGTGCCGGATGTGTAGATCATCAGGGCAGCATCGTCCGGCGCGGTGTCGACGGCGTCGAAAGTGGCCGGCAGCGGTCCACTTTCATCGTGGATATGCGGCGCGATATCCAGCTTGCCGTCGATACAGAACACCACCTGCAAGGCGTCGAGGCCGGGCAGCAGTTCGGCGATGTTTTCGCGCGACACGGTAGACATGATCAGGCCCTTGGCACCGGAATTCTGCAATCTGTACTGGACGGCCTCGACCCCGAACAGCATTGCCAGGGGCACGGCAATGGCACCGATCTTGTAAATTGCAATGTGAGCGGCGGCGGTTTCGCGCGCCTGCGGCAACAGCAATGCGACCCTGTCGCCGCGTCCGATGCCCGACTTCACCAACAGGTTGGCAAACCGGTTTGACATCTCCTCAAGCTCTGAAAAAGAAGTCCTGCGCACCGGCCCATCCACCATGTGCTCGATGATGGCAATCGCATCCGGGCTGTCATCGGCCCAGCGGGTGCAGACCGCCTGAGCGATATTGAAGCGGTCCGGAATCTGCCATTTGAAACGCTCAAGAACCTGCTCGTAGGTTTTTGCTGGTTCAAGCATGGTATTGTCTTCTCCGTGTCCCATTTCCGCCTTGAAGCGCGACTAGATGAACCGCCGATTTCCAGCGGGGACCAAAAGCGCGGATGGATTTTAGGTCTTCGTTAGGATGCACAGGCGTAGACTATCCATGTTGGTAGAGCAAAAGGCTGGGACACATGTACAGCGCAAATAGCGCAGGCGAGCAAGAGTTTCGTATGGCTGCAGAGAAATCCGCACCCAAACCTGCGAAAAAACATCAGGATGTTTCTCCTGAACTGAAAGAAGTCATGCACCTGCTGAAGATGCTGGAAAGCGGCCAGGGCCTGAAAGGCTCCTGAGACCAATCCGGCTCTGAAGAACTGGGCAGACGGTGGGGACACCCGCCACAGTGGATTTTTGCATAATGCAAAGACTGATTTGCAACTTGCAGGAAACCGGCAGCTGCGGGCCATGCCGCATCCGCCGCGGCCGGCTCAAGAATCTACCGAAAACTGCCGAATATTCCTGAATGCTGAGCCAGACCGGCCGGTGGCGTGAGACTTGCTGCCAAAGCCTACAGAGACCGGGGGTCTCATACCTCAAAGAGGCCGGCAAAGGCCCATGCAGGACCGACCCCTGAACAGCAGGGAGCGTTTTGTCATGTCAGGTATCGTGCCTGAAATTCCGTTCAAGCCAAGACCGGATTCCGTTTCGCGTCTGGTCGATCATCATCCCGATGAGGCAAAGTCAAAACCCAGGCGCCACAAGTGGGGCAGCGTAGAAGTTCTGTCTTGCAGCGGCGGGCACCGGATAGAACGCATTTCGGTAAAATGCGGCAAGCAGTTGCCTGCCCATTACCACGAGCACCGCTCTGAACATTGGACTGTCGTTGCCGGCGATGCAGAAGTGCTGCTGGGCGACGACGTGTTGATCGTGGCGCCGGATGACAGCCTTTACATTCCAGCCGGCACCGTTCATGGGCTGAAAACTGTCGGTGACAGTGTCGTGCAGGTTGTGGCCGTGCACTTCGGCGATACGGTTTCCGATGCCGACGACATGTTCAAAGCCGGCTGAATCAGAGTGAAAATTGCTGGCACTCAGGTTGACTTTTGCGCCCAGGTTTCACGTTTGCGGTAGATGGTTGACGGGCTGATGCCCAGCGCCTCGGCGGCTTTCGGTATTGAACCGGCGAAGCCCGAAATGGCGGTTTCGATCACGTCACGCTCGATCTGCCACAGCAGACGCCCGTTCGGGCTGGTTGTTGGGGCTGCCGCATCACCGGTGGCGTTGATGATGTGATCAGGCAGCATATGGGCCTCGAGTGCCTCGCCGTCATGCAGCACCACACTCTGGCGAATGACGTTTTGCAGTTCACGTATATTGCCCGGCCAGTGATAGGCCAACAGTGTGTCCAGAGCCTGGTCTGCGATATGGCGGAACGACCGGACCTCTTCGCGGGCGCAGGTGTCGAGGAAACGCGATGCCAGTTCGGTGACGTCCCGCCCGCGCTCGCGCAGCGGCTTCAGGTGAATTGGCAGGACATGCAGGCGGAAGTACAAATCCTCCCGGAACCGGCCTTCGGCCACTTCCGTCTGCGGTGTGCGGTTGGTGGCGCAGATGATCCGGATGTCCACCTTGCGGGTATGCGGTGAACCGACCGGCTGAATGGTGCCGGTTTGCAGGAAGCGCAAAAGCTTGATCTGCAAAGAAGGCTCCATTTCGCAGATTTCGTCCAGGAACAGAGTGCCGCCGTCGGCTGCAGCGGCTGCACCTTCACGGTCGGAGATGGCGCCGGTGAATGCGCCTTTCAAATGACCGAAAATCTCTGATTCCATCAGGTCGTGCGGTATGGCACCGCAGTTCAGCGCAATGAACGGCCTGCCTTGTCGCGGTGAGAAATCATGAATGGCGCGGGCACAGAGTTCCTTGCCGGTGCCGCTTTCGCCGGTAATGAAGGCTGGAGCGCTGGACGATGCGATGGCCTCGATCTGCCTGCGGGTGTCGGCCATGGCGCGCGAGGAGCCGATCATCGTATCCGGTGCCCGCGCGGGTGCACGTGCCGGTGTTGCCGGTTCGATTTCGCAGAGCTGCCGGGCGGCGGAGCTGCAGGCATTGCTCAATGTCGTGATCAGGCGGTTGCGGGATACTGGCTTGACCAGGTAGTCCCAGGCACCGGCACGCACGGCGTCAACGGCGTGGTTTATCGAGGCGTTTGCGGCAACCACAATGATCGAAGCTTGCGGACTGTCGGCTGACCAGTTTTCAATGAGGGATATGCAGTCTGGTCCGCTCAGCTCCAGAGACAGGACAACCGCATCAAAACGCCCGTCTGCAAGCTGCGCGGTTGCTGCATCCCGGCTGCCGGCCAGCTCGCAGCAAAACCCGCCCTTTTCCAGATGTGCGCGATACACGCTGGCAAGTGACGGCTTGTCCTCGACAATCAGGACCTGACTACGCCTTGGTACAGAAACTGACATTGTGTACGCCTGACTAAACTCATGCAGCGCCTGCACATATGTACAGGCGGTGGCATGGCACCGAACTCATGGGCTCCACAATGCAGGAATATGGTGAACAGAAGTTTAAAGTAGCGGTTTCGCGACGGGCAGATCAGCCTGCAAAGGCGTCTTGTTCAGAACACCTCCCTTGACCAGATGATCCCAGGCTTCCTCGGCCGTTTCGGCATAGTGAAACAGGTCGACATCGCCGGGCGAGATGGTGCCGGCATCGACAAACACCTGCAGATTGACCACGCTGGTCCAGAATTCCCTGTCAAACAGGACAATTGGAATGGCCGACATCTTGTGCGTCTGGACCAGGGTGAGGATCTCGAATAGTTCGTCCATGGTGCCGAAGCCGCCCGGGAACACCACCAGGCCGTTGGCACGCATGGCCAGATGCATCTTGCGCATGGCGAAATAGTGAAAGTTGAAGGTCAGGTCAGGCGTGGACCAGGCATTGGGATCCTGCTCGTGGGGCAGGGTGATATTGAACCCGATGGTCGGCGCACCGGCCTCGAACGCGCCCTTGTTGGCCGCTTCCATGATGCCCGGACCGCCGCCTGTCGCGATGACGTTGTCGCGCTGTTCCGCATCATGGTCCAGCGCCCCGCCGCGCTCTGACACGATGCGGCCGATCTCCTTGGCAGACCGGTACCAGTGCCCGCGCTTGCCCTCGTCGTCTTCCTTGACCCGGGCTGAGCCGAACGCCACGATTGTCGACCGCACACCCCATTCACGCAGGTGTTCCTCGGCCTTCATATATTCCAGCATGAACCGGATGCCGCGGGTGGAATCACCCAGCAGAAATTCCTGGTCCAGGGTCGGCAAGGTGTAGGACGGCGATGCTACTTGCTCGTGCGGTGTCTTTTCTTCGCTCATGAAAGTTCCTTTTACCGGCGACGGACGTACCGTCATGGGCGCCATGCAGTATCTGGCGTGGTGCGCGTGACGTATCAACTATACGATTACAGGTTAATCAAACAGACCAATACCATGGCTTCAAATCACGATCATGCCAGCGTCGAGCGCAAAAACAGTTAATTCCAACGTTCACGGCATGGGCTGGATGGTGCTGTCGGGATTGTGCTTCACCGGTGTCATGATTTCAGTCCGCAATGTCGGGCCGGAGTTGCCCGCAGCCGTGTCCGCAGCCATCCGATATGCTTTGGGCATACTCCTGCTGGCGCCGATGTTGATGAAGGCCGATTTCCGGTTTCCCCGCGGCCGCAATCTGAAACTGCATATCTGGCGCGGCGCACTGCACGGCCTTGGCGTGCTGTTGTGGTTCTACGCAATGGCCCGCATCCCGATGGCCGAAGTCACCGCTATCAGCTACACGGCGCCGATATTCATGACCATCGGCGCGGTGCTGTTCTTTGCCGAAAAGATTCAGGTGCGAAGGGTGGGGGCCATTATCGCCGGGCTGGCCGGCGTGTTCATCATCCTTAGGCCGGGATTCGAGACCCTGTCGAGCGGCCAGCTTGCCCAGCTTGCTGCAACACCGCTGTTTGCCGCTGCGATGCTGCTGGTCAAGCGCCTGACCCAGAGCGACAGTGCGGCCATGATCGTGATCATGCTGAATTTCATTTGCCTCGCCGTGCTGGCGCCAATTGCGGCGCTGACCTGGAAGACCCCCGATGCAGTGCAGTTGCTGTGGCTTGCGTGTGCGACCATCGCGGCCACAGCGGGGCATTACTGCCTGACCCGGTCTTATGCGGTCGCCGAGATCACCGTGGTCCAGCCGGTGACGTTCCTACAACTGGTGTGGTCGGCCATGTTCGGGTTTCTGCTGTTCTCCGAGACGCCGGATGTCTGGGTGTTTGCCGGCGGCACGGTGATCCTTGCGGCAAGCACCTACATCGCGCATCGCGAGCGCAAGCAGCAGTCGCAGTTGAAGTCCGACCCGGCTAGCTTGCCCTCTCGAGTGCCCGGCGCAGGCGTCTGATCAGTTTCGAGCGGTTCTTGTTGCCGGCGACGTTTTCGACCGCTTCGTTGATGTCCAGCACCAGTTGCGTTAGCTCGTTGTTGTAGTCAGGCTTGCGGGCCGCTTCGGGCGGATCAACGGAACGGCGCCGTTCGCTGTGGACCCTCACCGCCTTTTTGCCGTCGAGGCGGAAGGTCTCGTCAATCTCAGGCTGCAGGATGCGCGAGGCTGGCATCAGCTTCTTGGCAATCCGCGACGTCAGCCCGGCCATGCCTTCTTCCTCGCCATGGATCAGGAACATGTTGCGGTGCACCGGCAGGCGCTCGGAAATCCAGCGTTCAAGCTCCGGCGCGTCGGCATGACCGGAATACCCGTTAATGCGCTCGATGGCGGCATTGACCTCCACCTCCTCGCCATGGATGCGCACCTTCTTGGCGCCGTTCAGCAATATGCGGCCAAGGGTGCCGTTGGCCTGATAACCAACCATCAGCACCGTGGCATTGCGCCGGTGCAGGTGGTTTTTCAGATGATGCTTGATGCGCCCGGCATCGCACATGCCGCTGGCCGACAGGACAACATGGAAACCGCTGAGCTTTCCGATTGCCTTCGAATCGTCCACGGTTTCCGAAATCCTGAGATCGGGCGATTTCAGGGCCGCCTTGAGGGCGTCCGCGTTGGCGAGAAGATCGGCGTGCTTTTCGAAGATGGCTGTGGCGCGCCTGGCAAGCGGGCTGTCGATGAACACCGGTGCCGACGGCGCTTCGCCGTTTGACATGATCATCATAAGGTCGGTGAGCACTTCCTGGGTTCGTTCGACCGCAAAAGACGGGATCAGCAGCACGCCGCGTTTCTGAGCGGCGGCATTGACGTGCTTTGCCAGCAGGGCGCGGCGTTCATCGGGGTTGGTCTCGACCCGGTCGGTTGCGCCAAAGGTCGCTTCGCACAGCAGGTAATCGTAGCCTGACGGTGCTTCCGGGTCATGTTGCAGCAGTTTGTGATCGGGTCCGATGTCGCCGGAGAAGAACAGGCGCAAGGGCTGCTGTCCGTCACTCTGGGACACCTCCACCTCGATGGACGTGGAACCGAGCATGTGGCCGGCATTCCAGTACCGGGCCCGGATGTCCTTGGTGGCCGGAACCCAGGTCTCGTAGTCGACCGGTGAAAACTGCTGAACCGTCTGCAGGGCATCATCCATTGTGTAGATGGGTTCGAGTTCCTTACGGCCGCGCTGCCGGTTGCGCCGGTTCAGCCGCTCGATCTCGTTTTCCTGGATGTGACCGGAATCCGGCAACATCACCGATGACAGATCCATGCTCGGCTCAGTGGAGTGAATTTTGCCGTTGAAACCGTGCCGGACGAGCTTGGGCAGCACCCCGGCATGGTCGATATGGGCATGGGTCAGCAGCACCGCGTCTATGCTGTCGGCCCGGAACGGCAGCGGTTCGTAATTGAGTTCCCGCAAGGTCTTGGAGCCCTGGAACAGGCCGCAGTCGATCAGCACCGAAGAGTGCGGGGTTTTCAGCCTGAAACAGGATCCTGTGACGGTACGGGCAGCCCCGTGGAAGGAAAGTTCGATGCTCATAAGGTGGGCCTCCCGGGGCTCTGGCAGCTATGTGGTGAGTTTATGGAGTGAAGGTATCGAAATACGTATCACGCAGGACGTTCTTTTGCACCTTGCCCATGGTGTTGCGGGGCAGTTCATCGACCACATAGATTTTCTTGGGCTGCTTGAAGCGGGCGATCTTGTCGGAAATGGCGCTCATGATGGCCTCTTCGTTCACGGCCTGCCCGTTTGCCGGCACAACGACACCAACCACGCCTTCGCCGAAGTCGGGGTGATTCACGCCGATGACGGCGGACTCCAGCACGCCATCCTGCTCGTCGAGCAGGAGTTCGATTTCCTTTGGATAAATATTGTAGCCGCCGGAGATAATCAGGTCCTTGGCGCGGCCGACGATGTGCACATAGCCGTCCTCATCAACCTTGCCCAGGTCGCCGGTGATGAAGAAACCGTCTTCACGGAATTCCTCCGCGGTCTTTTCCGGCATCTGCCAGTATCCGGCAAACACGTTCGGGCCCCTGACCTCGATACCCCCGATCTCGCCCTGAGTCAGCGTTTCGCCGGTGTCCGGGTCACAGACGCGCAGATCGACTCCCGGCAGCGGGAAACCGACGGTGCCGGCGCGGCGTTCGCCGTCATAGGGGTTGGAGGTGTTCATATTGGTTTCCGTCATCCCGTAGCGCTCAAGGATGCGGTGGCCGGTGCGCTGTTCGAACTCAATATGGGTTTCGGCAAGCAAAGGAGCCGAGCCGGACACGAACAGGCGCATGTGAGCGCTCAGTTCGCGGGTGAAGCGGTCGTCATCCAGCAGTCTGGTGTAGAAGGTCGGCACGCCCATCATCGAGGTCACGCCCGGCAGGCATTCGATCACCTGGTCGAGCTTGAAGCCGGGCACAAAGACCAACCGGGCGCCGGCCACCATGATCGTGTTGGTGGCCACGAACAGCCCGTGGGTGTGGAATATCGGAAGCGCATGCAGCAACACATCGTCTTCGGTGAAAGCCCACAGGTCCTTGAGCACAACCGCATTGGACAACAGGTTGTCGTGGGTCAGCATGGCTCCTTTCGAGCGCCCGGTGGTGCCGGACGTGTAAAGGATGGCTGCAAGATCGTCCGGACCCCGGGCCACATTGGTGAATTCCGCAGGCGCCACCACGCCGGCGTCGAGCAGTGTTCCGGCGCTGGTCTCGGGATTTTTCCAAACGCCCATCGTCTCGAGCCTGACACCGAGTTTGCCGGTCAGCGCCTCAAACTCTGCCCGCCGTGCGGGGTCGCACACAAACAGGCGGGGGGTCGCATTGTCCAGGAAGTATTCCACTTCGCTGGCCGTGTAGGCATTGTTCAAGGGCAGGAACACGCCGCCGGCGCGAACGGTTCCCAGATACAGCATCAGTGCCTCGATGGATTTGGGAATCTGCGCGGCAACCCGGTCGCCGGGCTTGACGCCGCACTTGACCAGCATGTTGGCAAACCGGGCAGACACTTCCAGCACATGGTTGTAGGTGTACCAGCGACCGTCATCGAGTTGTGCAAAGGCGCGCTCGAGATTGGCATTTTGCAGAAGTCCGTCGAACAGGTGATTAGCCATTTACCTGCTCCTTAGGCGTTGGCGCATCAAACCTGGCGTCGAGGAGCGAGGTCACCTCGCGTGATGCGATGACGTGGCCGTCTTCCGAATAGGCTTCGTGGTTCGCATCCACGGACTTCAGGTCGTAAAGGTAATTGACCATCATGCCGGCAGAGTTGCGCAAGCCTTTTTCCGAGCGGTCACCGAGCCAGTGGATTGTCCTGAGGCTGGCGCCGTTGCCGAGGTGGAAACGGGCCACCGGGTCGATCGGCCTGCCGTCGGGCCGCTGTTCCTGCAGGAAGTAACGTGCTGCAAGGGACTTCAGTCCGGCAACCTCGTCCGGCGTCGCCTCATCGGCATTGTCCGGCGTCAGCTCGCTGGCAACGGTGTAGTACGTTGCCGCCGGCCCGTCCGGGTCAGCTTCCGCTTGGGTTTGCAGCCAGGGCATGAAGCCCGGGATTGGCGACAGGGTGATGAAGGTCTTGATGTTGGGCAGGCTGGACGCCAGGTCTGTCGCGACCTGCTTGATCAGGAAGTTGCCGAACGAGACGCCGCGCAGGCCCTTCTGGCAGTTCGAGATGGAGTAGAAAATGGCAGCCGCGGCGTCCTGCGGCTCGACCGGGTCACGGGTTTCAGCGAGCACCGCCTGGATGGACCCGGCAATGTCAGCGCTCAATGCCACTTCGACGAAGATTAGCGGTTCGTCGGGCATGGCCGGGTGAAAATAGGCGAAACAACGCCGGTCTGCCGGTTGCAGGCGGCGGCGCAGGTCGTCCCAGCTGTCGATGGCGTGAACGGCCTCATACCGGATGATCTTTTCGAGGATGTGGGCCGGCGTGGTCCAGTCGATCGGGCGCAGCACCAGGAAGCCGCGGTTGAACCAGGAAGAGAACAGGTGCTCGAAGTCGACATCGACCCGCGCCAGGTCGGCGTCCTGCCTGAGAATCCGCAGCAGGTCCTCGCGCATGCGGACCAATTTTTCGGTGCCGCCCGGCACGCCGTTGAGCCGGCGCAACAGTTCCTGGCGGCGCGGTTCGGCAACCTCCAGCAGCCGGGTGAGATTGTCCGCGCTGCGGTGTCGGGAATAGTCGCCGGTGCGTTCGGAAAGCGCTGCGGTGTCGATGTCAAAATCGCTGGCCAGGCTCTGGAAGAACTCCAGCTTCTGATCCTGATCAGCCTCAGAATAGGTCGCCAGCAGCGAGGATGCGGTCTGCAGCCCGGTCACTTCGCCGGTGTCCGCCAGCAGCGAGTTGCACAATGCCAGCATGCCGCGCGCGTCCGGCTTGGCCGGACTGGATGTGCGGCGCTCGAACAGGCTCGACAGCAGGTCCTGAAAATATGTGATGCGGCTCATACGGCTTGACCCATGATTTTGTCCGGCAACCAGGTTGCAAGTTCAGGAAACAGGCACAGCAGCAATATAGCGATCACCATGCACGCGACAAAGGGCAACGACCCGACAAGGATGGTGCGCAGGGAAATCTCCGGCGCGATGCCGTTGATCACGTAAAGGTTTAGTCCGACCGGCGGGGTGATCAGGCCGATCTCCATGTTGATCGTCAGGATCACGGCGAACCAGTACGGATCGAAGCCGGCATTGATCACGATGGGCAGCAGGATCGGGGCCGCCATCAGGATCACTGCCACTGGCGGCAGGAAGAAGCCGGCCACCAGCAGAAAAATGTTGATAGCGAACATCAACACCCACGGGTTGACGTCGAGCGTGCCGATCCATTCGGCAATCGATTGGGTGATGAACAGCGACGACAGCATGTAGGAGAACACGCCTGCCGCAGCAATGATGAACAGGATCATCACGCTTTCACGGGTCGAATCCCGCAACACGTTCCACAGCAGCTTCGGGCTCCACAGCTTGTAGATGATGATGGCGATGAGCAGGCACAACAGGGCGCCGACGGCGGCAGTTTCCGATGGCGTCGCCAGTCCGCCGTACATGGCGTACAGAACCCCCAGGATGATGGCAATGAAGGGCAGCACCCGCGGCAGGATTTCGAAGCGCTCCTTCCAGGAGAAGATTCTGCCGGACAGGGCATCGGCGGAGCCTGACTTCCAGGTGTCATACAGGGACCACAGCATGAACAGGCCGACCAGCAGCAGACCCGGCACGACACCGGCCAGGAACAGGCGCCCGATCGAGGTCTCGGTGGCGATGCCGTAGACGATCATGGTCACCGATGGCGGGATCAGGATGCCGAGTGTGCCGCCTGCGGCAATCGAGCCGGTGGCGACACCGTCGGGGTAGCCGCGCTTGCGCATCTCAGGAATGCCCATCTTGCCGATGGCGGCGCAGGTTGCCGGCGACGAGCCGGACATGGCGGCAAACAGGGCGCAGGCGCCGAGATTGGAAATGACGAGGCCGCCCGGCACCCGGGTCAGCCAGCGGTCAAGCGCCTCGTAGAGGTCGGCACCGGCGCGCGTGGAGGCAATGGAGGCGCCCATGATGATGAACATCGGGATGGACAGCAGCGCGAAATTGTCGAGCTTGCCGAAGAAGATTTCCGGCAGCAGCTGCAGGGACCGGGCACCATCGAAAATCAGCAGGAATCCGGCCGATACGATCAGCAGGCCGACGGCCACCGATACGCCGGAAAACAACACCAGAACGG
>JBCCVY010000051.1:0-13583 GCA_039194725.1 Pseudomonadota bacterium | reverse complement strand
GCCGTGGCGCGTATGCCGGCGCTTGAAACCGCTGGCATCAAGCATATGATCAACGGACCGGAAAGCTTTACGCCGGACGGCAATTTCATCCTGGGATCTGCGCCTGAATGCGCCAACATGTTTGTTGGTGCCGGCTTCAACGCCTTCGGCATCGCCTCGGGCGGCGGTGCAGGCTGGGTGCTGGCGCAATGGGTGGTGTCCGGTGAAGCGCCGATGGATCTGTGGGTCGTCGATATCCGCCGCTTTTCCGGCCTGCATGAGGATCGCGACTGGGTGTGTGAGCGCACCCTGGAAGCTTATGGCAAGCATTACACCATCGGTTTCCCGCACGAGGAGTATGTGTCCGGGCGCCCGCGCATCATCTCGCCGCTGTATGAACGCCTCAAACAGCATCGGGCCGTGTTCGGATCCAAGCTTGGGTGGGAGCGTCCCAACTGGTTCGCGCCAGACGGCATGGAGCAGCACGACATCTACTCCATGGGGCACCAGAACTGGTTTCAGCCAGTGGCCGAGGAACACCGGCTGGTGCGTGAAAGCGCCGGCATTTTCGACCAGTCCTCATTCGCCAAGTATGAACTGTCAGGCCCTGGTGCGGCTGCCGCACTTGACTGGATCTGCGCCAACAACATCACCAGAGGGCCAGGGCGGCTCACCTACACGCAGATGCTGAATTCGCGCGGCGGTATCGAGTGTGACCTGACCGTTGCGCAGCTGGCGGAAGATCGTTTTTACATTGTCACCGGCACCGGGTTCCGCACCCATGATGCATCCTGGATCAGGGATCACATGCCGGACAACTGCGAAGCCGCACTCAGTGACGTCACCGAGGCGTGGGGTACGTTGTCGCTCATGGGGCCGCGTGCCCGCGACGTGTTGGGAACTGTTACCGACGATGATGTGTCCAACGCCGCATTCCCGTTCGGCCATGTCCGGGAGATTGAGATTGCCGGCCATGGCGTGCGCGCCTTGCGGGTCACCTATGTGGGTGAACTGGGTTGGGAACTGCATGTGCCGATTGCCGCAACCGGCGAGGTGTTCGATGCGCTGATGGCGGCCGGTGCGGATCATGGCGTGCGCCCGGTCGGCTACCGCGCCATTGAATCATTGCGGCTGGAGAAGGGCTATCGCGCCTGGAGTTCCGACATCACGCCCAACGACACACCGTTCGAGGCCGGCCTCGGTTGGGCTGTGAAGCTGAAATCGGATCTGGATTTCATGGGCCGGGCCGCATGTGAACGCGCGGCCAATCAGCGCCTGGTCAAGAAACTCGCCTGCTTTACCGTTGATGATGCGCAAGTGGTCCTGCTGGGGCGCGAAACCATCCTGCGCGACGGCGAGTTCGCAGGTTACCTGAGCAGCGGCGGTTTTGGCCACACGGTGGGCAGGCCGGTCGGCCTCGGCTATGTCCGCAACCGGGACGGGGTTGACGATGACTGGCTGCGAAACGGCAGCTATGAACTGGTTGTCGCGACTGAACGCGTGCCGGCGCAGCTTCACCTCGATCCGCTGTATGATCCAGAGGCTGCGCGCGTGAAATCCTGACATCGTTGCCGCTATTTGCGGTGATTTGACTTTGCGCAAGGCGAAGTCCGCCTGCCGGCGATAAACAGGCATCATCAGAACCAGCAAGAGGTGGCATCTGGTGGTCACACGCAGAAATCTTGTCCTTGGTACCGGTGTCGCGGCGGTTGCCGCCGGAGCCGGGTACCACATGCTGAGCCGTGGAGGTCCGGCGTACCGGGATGCGGTGCTCGACACATGGTCGGCAAAATCGCCCTCTCAAACGGGCCAATTCAACTACCTGGTTCACTACGCGACCCTGGCCGCCAACAGCCACAACTCCCAGCCCTGGCGGTTCTCGCAAGCTGGCGCCAACTTGGTCATTCGGCCGGACATGGCGCGCGCAACACCCGCTGCCGACCCGGATCATCATCATCTTTATGCCAGCCTTGGCTGCGCGGCCGAGAACCTGTCGCTTGCCGCCACGGCTGCCGGCAGCGGTATGTCGGCCACTTACAACCCTGAAGGAGATGGGGCTGTGGAGTTCCGCCCGGGGCCTGCAAGCATGCACAGCGATGGATTGTTTGAAGCGATCCTGGAGCGGCAGTGCACGCGCTCGGAATATGACGGCCGTGCGGTGAACGCGGAGCATATCGAACAACTGCAAGTCGCGGCCAAGGTGGACGGATGCAGCCTCATCGTCATTCCTGACCAGGATCGGATCGAGCGAATGCTGGAACTGGCCATCACCGCCAACACCACGCAGATCGAAGATGCGAAATTCACCGAAGAACTGAAGCAGTGGATCCGCTTCAATGGCGGACAGGCAGCCGCCACCCGGGACGGATTGTACACGGCGTGCACCGGCAATCCGTCATTGCCGCCCTTCCTGGGGCGCATCATGCTTGACCTGTTTTTCACCGCCGGGTCTGAAAACGACAAGCTGGCCAGGCAGGTCAGGTCGTCTTCGGGCCTGGCTGTATTTGTCACCGACAAGGACGACAAGGCCCACTGGGTGCAGTCCGGGCGCAGCTACCAGCGCTTCGCACTCAGGGCGACGACGCTTGGCATCAGGCACGCCTTTGTCAATCAGCTTGTCGATGTGCCGGCGGTCCGGGCGGAGGTTTCGCAGTTGCTAGGCTTGACAGACGGCCGAGCGGATCTGGCGGTCCGTTACGGCTATGCGCCGGCAATGCCCAGGTCTCTTCGGCGTCCTGTTGGAGAGGTCATCGCCTGACCGCAGATTGGTGTGGTTTCGGTATTTCTGATGAAGGGAGCGCCAAGTTGCGTACATTGATCGTCTATTACTCCCGCACCGGGACCACAGCCAAGGTTGCCAGGGCCCTGGCCAGCCGGCTGAACGCGGACATCCGCGAGATCAGCTGTGACCGGTATGCCGGCGGCATATTCAGATACCTGCTGGCAGGCTATGACAGTGTCCGCGGCAACCTGCCGGAGATCGAGATGGCGGAGTATTTGCCTGAGCATTACGATTTAGTGCTGGTCGGAACTCCCATATGGACAAGCCATCCGGCGCTGCCGGTGCGCAGTTTCCTCAACCGGAAACCCGACCTTCCGGCCCGGATCGCGATCTTTCTGACCCATGGCGGCCACTCGCCGCCGCAGACCTGCATCGACGAACTCGCCGAACTGCTGCCTGTGCCGGTCGAGGCAAAACTGACGTTCAACAGTGAACAAGTTGCGGCAGGCAGGTTTTCCGATGATGTCGGCGATTTCGCTGCAGAGCTTGAAAAGCGCTCAGCCCGGTGAACGGCAGACAGCCCGCCATCCGACAAATTCACCAGACGCCCTAGCAATTGCCGGCGAGGGCGGATAACATATTCGCAAATTTATATGTTTGGAGTTCCTGTCATGCTTGATCGCCGAGAGTTCGTCACCACAGCACTTGTCGCCGGCCTGGCGTTGCCGGTGCTGGGTTCAAAGGCATTTTCCAAGACGTCGTTCCCGGTCGGCAAGGGCAGCGTCGACATTGTCAGCGACGGCCATCTCGAACTGCCGGTGAGCATGATCCTGGGACGCGTGCCGGAATCCGAACGCGCAGCTTTTCTGGCCGCAAACAACCTGCCCGACGACAGGGTTCGCTCCTCGCTGAACCTGACGCTTTATCGCGACGGCGAAAGGACCGTGTTGTTCGACGTCGGTTCAGGACCCAATTTCATGCCCTCGGCAGGCAAGCTCGGCGAGGCGCTGGAAGCGGCTGGCATTGCTGCCGAAGACGTCACCCATGTTGTATTCACCCATGCCCATCCTGATCACATATGGGGCGTGCTGGATGACTTCGACGATTTGTCGTTCGGCAATGCCGAATACCTGATGTCGGCTGCCGAATGGGATTACTGGTTCGATCCGGAAACCGTCAACAAGGTGCCGGAAAACCGGCAGTCATTCGCCGTCGGCGCACGGCGCAACATGATGGCCATTGAAGAAATGTGCTCAAAGTTCAAGGCCGGCGAGGAGGTCCTGCCGGGTATAGCGGCTGTCGATACGGCAGGCCATACGCCGGGACACACCTCGTTTCATATCCAGCAGGGCAGCGACAGCGTCATGGTCATCGGAGATGTCATCACCAACCCGCTGTTCTCGTTCTCAAACCCGGACTGGCAGATGGGCACCGACAGCGACGCGGAGCAGGGTGTCAAGGCACGCAAGATGCTGCTCGACCGCATGGCCTCGGAGAAAATGCAGATCATCGGCTACCACTTGCCCCATCCCGGCACTGGCTATGTCGAGCGCAAAGATGCCGCATTCACCTATGTCGCGTCCTGACCCCAAGGGAGAACCACTGATCATGACCATCGTCCGCATAGCTCTTGCCGCACTGGGCTTTTGCCTGCTTCCAATGACGGCGCATGCCGATCAGAACATTCCGGATCAGTACCCGGCATCTCTGCTGTACAAGAAGCCGGTTGAGGTGATTCCCCATGTGTGGACCTCGATCGGCGCAACCGCTCCACCGACCTACGACAATGCCGGCCACAACAACAATCTCAGCTTTCTGGTGACTGGCGACGGCGTGATCGTCATCAATGGTGGTGGCAGTTACGGGCTGGCCGAGGCGCTGCACGCAGAGATCAAGATGGTGACCGAGCAGCCGGTCAAGCTGGTCGTCAATGAAAATGGCCAGGGGCATGCCGCGCTCGGCAACTGCTACTGGGCAGAGCAGGGCGTGAAGATATTGGCCCACGAAGACGCAGCCGAAGAGTTCGCCGCAAGCGGCCACCAGATCCTTGAAGCGGCACAGCGCCGATTGAAGGACCGGGCGGACAAGACCTGTGTGAAGGAGCCGGATGAAACTTTCTCCGACAGGAAGGATGTGTCGCTGGGATCGATGAAGATCGAGGTTCTGTATCTGGGGCCGGCGCACAGCGCCGGCGACACGCAGGTCTGGTTGCGAGAGGAAAAACTGGTGATTGCCGGCGACATGGCGTTTCACGAGAGGTTGCTGCCGATCTTCGACGAAACCGACACGGCCGCCTGGCTGGAGACCTGGGAAAACGAGTTTGAGAAACTCGGTGCCGTCTATGTGATCCCCGGCCATGGTCACCCGACCAA
This sequence comes from Pseudomonadota bacterium, assembly GCA_039194725.1. Classification (GTDB taxonomy): domain Bacteria; phylum Pseudomonadota; class Alphaproteobacteria; order Rhizobiales; family Aestuariivirgaceae; genus Anderseniella. The sequence goes on along the minus strand of JBCCVY010000051.1, from coordinate 8,510 downwards.
CATGGCCCAGGTGCGCCGCTACACCCGGGACTACCTGGTTTATCTGCGTGGCAAGATAAAGGAACACCTTGATGCCGGCGGCGGACTGGACAAGGCGTTCTATGTGGATCAGTCACCCTACAAGCACCTGCACACGTTCGACGAACTGGCCACGCGCAATGCCGGCCGGGTGTTTCAGCAGATGGAGTTTGAATAGTGCCGCTGCTTGCAGGGGCTTGAACGAACACATCGTTTGATATAAAGAACACTTCTGAATATGTGCATGCGTTGGCGCGGCGCCAGCTTCAGGAGTGGTCCGATGATTGAACAGCTTGATCTGTTGCGTGAAGAGTATGGCACAGCAGTGTTGGTTGTGTGGGGCGCTTTTTTCATCGGAATTTTGTTCGGATTAATCGCTGAATACAGCCGTTACTGCGCGCGATCCGCCCTTGCGGAGTGGGCGCCGGGCAGCGAGCGGTCTTCAACTGTGGCTGATGGACGTCCGCGTTCCAAGCAATACCTTGCTGCCGTGCTGGTGGCGTTGCTTGGAACCCAGGGATTGTTCGTTTCGCAGAACATTGACCTCGCCCAGTCCATCTACTGGTCCGTGCCGGTTCGCCCTCTGGCGTTGATTGTTGGCGGCCTGCTGTTTGGTGCCGGCATGGTGCTGGCCGGCGGGTGTGTATCGAGGCTGCTGGTGCTGGCGGCATCGGGCAATGGCCGTTCCATTGTCACCCTGCTGGTCACCGGCATTGCCGGATATGCCACCTTGCGGGGCATCTTGTCGTATCCGCGTATCTGGCTGGAAAACGCCTGGTCGCTGCAGACGTCACCGGCACAGGTGTATGAAGCAGGCACAGTGTCGTCATATGCAATCGCTGCGGGCATAGCTGTCATCCTGGTTCTCCTGCTCGGGCTGCTGGTTCGCAGGTCGGGCCTGAAGGGGCTGTTGAGCGGAGCAGCAGTGGGGTTGGTCGTTGTTGCCGGTTGGGCTGTTACAGGAATTGTCGGTGCGGATGAATTCGAACCCACCCAGCTTGCATCCCTCAGCTTCGTGGCGCCGGCTGGCGAGACCATCCAGTACCTGATGATCTTTACCGGCGACACCATTCGCTTCTCCGTGGCCTTGCTGGGAGGCGTGCTGCTCGGCGCATTCGCAGGCGCACTTGTCGGCCGCCGTATCCGCCTGACGGGCTTCACCTCGGACAATCCGCTGGCCCGGTATCTTGCGGGCGGATTGCTGATGGGATTTGGCGGCGTGACGGCACTTGGCTGTTCCGTGGGGCAGGGCTTGTCGGGCCTCAGCACAGCATCTGTGTCATCCGTTATCGCCGTGCTTGCCATTGCCGCGGGTGGCTACGCCATGATGTGGATACGGGCTGCGCACACTGAAACAGCCGCGCAATCTGAGGCATCATTGGCTCGGATGAACTCGTAGCAGGTAGCTCCAAAAATCGTTCCCGGATCGGGCAGCGAAGCATCCCGGAGCAGCCTCCGGCATCTTACGCGGAGAGATGCTTTGACAGGTTGTCCGCTTGTATGTTCCAGCCTTCTTCGTTGCCGCGCATCACCTCGATCCTTCTGGGGTCGGGTAGTGTGGAAAACCCGGATTCGGTTATCGTCAGTCGAGTTCCGTCCGAGACCTCTTCCAAGCGGAATTCGACAACAAGGCCGGGTTGATCCCGCGACTGCTCTGTCGAGCCTTCGTCGGAATCGAACCATCGAATGGAGAACAGGCGCTCCGGCACCATACGTTCAACATCTGCGATCCACGGCACATGCTCGTGACCGGACAAGGTCATCTGACCGGTGGATCTGGTGCCGACTTCGAACGGTTGATCAAGGTTGACACGAAACCATTGCCCGAACTCTTCGTGATCCGAGATGGCTTTCCAAACCGATGCGACAGGTGCATCCAGCTCGACAATTTTAACGATCTTGTCCTCGTCTGTGCTGGTCAAGACGCAACTCCTTTATTGCCATTGTTCACTCTACAATTGCTTGGTCGAATTGCATAGCGGCGCACTGGATTGACGGTTGCATCGATGCGGCGAGTCCGAACCAGCCACTCAAAGACCTGCCTCGCGGATGGAAATTGAGAACGAAAATCGTTACTGAATAGTGGTCATGAACGACAAATACCGCAGGAAAGCCGCGTCCGATCCGCAGGATCTGGAGCGCCTGCTCATAGAGCGCCAGTGGCAGGGAGACGTCGAGGGAATGGTGGCGTTGTACGAGAAAGATGCTGTTCTGGACAACGGGCAGGGACGGTTGGCAGTTGGTGAAGACGAAATCCGTACGGTTTTTGCCGAGTGTGTTTCACAGGGCAGGAGATTCTGTCGCGGCAAGCAGAGCAACGCAGTTGTAAGTGGTGATCTGGCTTTGACCTCAACTCGTCTGCCGGACGGCAGTGTTACTGCCGAAGTGGCGCGGCGTCAGGCCGACGGAACCTGGCTCTGGGTCATTGACAGGTTTTCGGTTCTGTAAGCATTGCGGTTTTCAAATGGTCTCGTCATCAAACGTCGGGCTGGCGTCGCATCAGCCAGTTGACGGCATCCTGGAATACTTCCCGCACCGACCCGTAAACCAGGATCTGCAGGCCAAGCCAGGCACCGCAAAACATTGCGGCGAGTGCGACGGGCGCGGTGAAGGCCAGCAGCGAAGCAGCTGACAGGCCCTGACCCACGGTGCAGCCGACAGCGGTTACCCCGCCGAAGCCCATCAGGGCGCCACCCAGTATCTGACGGCGCATTTCCCGCGCATCATCGCACGCCTCCCAGCGAAAATGGCGTTGCATCAGGGTCGTGACCGTGGCGCCCAGTATCACGCCGGTGACGGCGCCTATGCCAAACTGCAGCGATGCGCCGGTGGCCGTCATGACATAGACCAGCGTGTCTCCGGGCGGGCCGGTGAAAGTGAAGGATTCCAGCCGGTGCGGATCGAAGGGATCGTTGGCCAGGTAGCCGGTGACAAACCAGCCGGCGACGATCGCAGCACCCACGATGACGCCAGCCGTCAGGTAGCGGGGTGAGGCTCGCAAGTCGCGGCTGGTGAGGGCAACGGCGGCAATGGCCGCTGCCATCAGGTAGGCCCACACATGCACTGTGCCGCCCAGATGCGCAGCAGCCGTGTGGGCAATGCCGGCAGGCCGGTCCAGCTGTGCAGGCACATCAAACAGGTAGACGCGCAAATAGGCGGAGAGCCCGTTCATCGTGGCATAGGCGGTGATGCCCAGCACCAGGAAAGTGACGACGGACTTCAGATCGCCGCCGCCGACACGGGCCAGGGTGCCGTAGCCGCAGGTGCCGACCAGCGACATGCCGAGGCCGAACAGGAATGAGCCGAACGCCGTTGCCAGGATGGTTGTCGGCGAGATCAGGTAAAAGCTGCTTGCAACGTCAATCAGTCCCACCTGATCCAGTGCATGGGTTCCTGCAACAGCCACTGCAATGGCCAGCGCCCATGCCGACAATCGGCCGCGGCTTCCTCCCAGGCACGCATCTTCAACCGCGCCGAGCGTGCAAAACCGGCCCCACCGGGCGGCAAAGCCCAGCGCCATCCCTCCGGCGAGGCCGCCAATGGCGGCGATCGTGCCTGGAGACAGCTCGATCATCTCCGGTTCTCTCCCTGGATCGGGCAGGTTGTCCCGCCTCGTGTGGTGCCGTGCTTTCCCGGCAGTGGATCAGGATACAGTCTCAGTAGGTTTTGTCATCTTCGCTGCAGAACATGTCATAGAGCACTGAAATCATCTGTTTCACGCGCTCATCGCCGATGGTGTAATAGATTGTCTTGCCGTCGCGGCGCGCGTTCACAAGCCCTTCCAGCCGCAACCGGGCAAGTTGCTGCGATACGGCAGCCTGGCGCGCCGACAGAAGCTGTTCGAGTTCCGTCACCGTGCATTCGCCCTGCGACAGGCGGCATAAGATGGCCAGCCGGCCTTCATGCGCCAGGGCTTTCAGAAAATCGGTGGCATCCTTGGCGCTCGACATCATGTCGTCGAGCGCGTGCTCGAATTTCAATTGGGCGTTCGCCATGGTGAAATTCCTGTTTCCTTAAGATTTCGGTTCGGCGGTGCCTGAAGCACTGCTCTTTTCGGTGTCAGTCGTGTCGATCTTTTCCAGCATCTGTTGCAGCATCGGCCAGAAGAAATGATCCCCTGGATAACCGCGCAAACGATCAATTTCGCGGCCATTGTGCCAGACCACGAAAGTCGGCGTGTAGTTGGCCTTTTTCAGCCCCTTGAGGTCGGTCGGCAGCGGCGCATGGATATCGACCCGGCGCAGCGGCGCAAGCTTGCCTTCATCGGTCTTCGGATAGGCGATGCCGATCTCTTCATTCCACACTTCACACCAGTGACAGCCGTCTTGTTCCAGCATGATGAGCTCGGCAGCATGCGCGCCGGCTGGCAGCGAGGCAAGACCGGCAAGGCCCACTGCAATTGTCGCTGCTGCGCCGAAGAATCTGTTGCGAAGACTATTCATGCGTGACACCTTACAACAAATTACAAAAATTGAATATGAACTTCTTGTGAGTTCTTTGGGAGCGATTTGTGGACCTGGAAATCAGTTACGCGGCAGCATTGGTGGCAGGGTTCCTGTCATTTGCCTCGCCATGCGTGCTGCCGCTTGTTCCACCCTATCTGTGCTTTCTCGCCGGCACATCCATCAACGAGCTGAGCGATGAGGACATGCCCGCCGATGCCTGGCGCGCCGTGGTCATGGCCGCCGTGGCGTTCGTTGCAGGCTTTGCAACAGTGTTTGTTGCCCTTGGAGCCAGTGCCTCGTTCATCGGCAGCTTTGTGACCGACCACCTCGATGTTCTGGCCAAGGTCGCCGGTGTCATCATCATCGTGCTCGGGCTGCATTTCATGGGCGTGTTCCGGATACCGTTTCTGTATCGAGACATCAGGATGCAGGGGCCGGCCAAGGCGGTCGGCCTGCTTGGCGCCTACGTGGTCGGATTGGCTTTCGCGTTCGGCTGGACGCCGTGTGTCGGCCCGGTTCTGGCCGCCATCCTGTTTGTGGCTGCCCAGGCCGCCGACACGCTGAAAGGCGCCTCGCTGTTGCTGGCCTATGCGCTCGGCATCGGCATCCCTTTCATTCTGGCAGCAGTTTTTTTCCGCCCTTTCATGACCCTGATGAAGCGTCATCGCCATCGCATGGGGCTGGTCGAGAAGATCACCGGGGGTCTGTTGGTGGCGACGGGCGTCCTGTTCATTACCGGCGGCATGTCCGCCATTGCCTACTATATGCTGGAGCTGTTTCCGGGGTTGGGCGCAGTTGGATAAGGAGAGACTGAAATGCGAATTTTACTTGCCGTAACCGTTCTGCTGGCCGGGCTTTTGGGCGCAGTCGCGTCTGAGATCGGAGATGACGGCCTGCACAAGCAGGCCTGGTTCGCGACCACATTCCGTGACATCAAGGAGGACATGACCACTGCCAAAGAAGAGGGTAAGCGCCTGGCGCTGATCTTCGAGCAGCGCGGCTGCATATATTGCCGCCAGATCCACGAGGAAGTGCTTGCCGACCCGGAAGTGCGGGACTTCATCAAGGACAATTACATGGTGGTCCAGTACAACCTGTACGGCGATGAGGAAGTCACTGACCTGGACGGCGAGACACTGACCGAAAAGACTGCCGCCCGCAAATGGCGGGTGACGTTCACGCCGACCATTTTCTTCCTGCCGGAAGACGCCGATGGCAAAAAGGATGTTGGCGCCTCCACCGTCGCGGTCATGCCCGGGGCTTTCAGGAAGGGGACCTTCCTCGACATGTTCCAGTGGGTCCACAAGAAAGGTTACGAGACTGACGAGGGTTTTCAGCGCTATCACGCGCGCCGAATTGTAGAGCGCCGCGAGGCCGGAGAGGAGAATACCGACTGACTGCAATGACTGGTTTGCGTGCCCGCGATCGTCGCGATTGCGCATCGTCTGGATATTCATTCAAAAATATGAATTTGTCTTGATATCCGTCAAATCGTGAACTAGGCTTGCGTGCAATAATAAAACGGTACTGGAGGAAATTGATGAGGACCATTCTGAAACTGGGATTGGCTGGAGCCTGCGTTGCAGGTGCTGCAATTGCCACTGCTCATGCCGGCAGCGTGGCGCCGATGGATGTCAAGTTTACCGATGACGGCGTGACGCAATCGCTGACCGGTGCCGCCGGCGATGCGGCAAAGGGCAGGGCTGTGTTTTCCAACCGCAAGCTGGGCAATTGCCTGGCCTGCCATGTCAATGCCGAGCAGAAAGAGCATTCGTTCCACGGTGAAGTGGGGCCGCCGCTCGATGGTGTCGCAGACCGTTACTCAGAGGCTGAGCTGCGCGCCATTGTCATCGATTCCAAGAAGGCGCTGACGGATGAAACCATCATGCCGGGGTTCTACAGCCTCGATCTGGGTGTGAGGGTCAATAAGAAATTCACTGAGAAAACCATTTTGACGGCTGAACAGGTCGAAGATGTCGTGGCCTATCTCACCACATTGAAAGAATAGGAGCTATTTCCATGAAGCTAGACAGGAGACAGGTACTTGGCCTGACTGCAGGTGCGGCTGTTCTGGCCGTGTCAGGTGTCAGGATCAGCCCAGCCGCTGCTGCAGCGGACGAGACCAAGAAGAAGATTATGGAGTTCACCGGCGGCCAGGAGCCGGCATCCGGAAAAATTGCCCTGAAGACGCCGGAGATTGCCGAGAACGGCAACACGGTGCCGGTGTCCGTATCGGTTGAAAGTGCCATGTCCGGTGATGACCTGGTGCAGTCGGTGATGATCCTGGCCGACGGCAATCCGAGGCCGGACGTGGCGACTTTCCACTTCACGGAACTCAGCGGCGAGGCGTCTGCCACCACCCGCATGCGGCTGGCGAAAACCCAGAACGTGATTGCCGTTGCGAAGATGAAAGACGGGTCGGTCTATTCCGACACCAAGCAGGTCAAGGTCACCATCGGCGGCTGTGGCGGCTAGGAACTCAAGAGGACAAACGAAAATGGCAAAAGCAAAACCACGCGTGAAGGTGCCCAAGTCGGCCTCAGCCGGCGAGGTGATCACCATCAAGACGCTGATCAGCCACAAGATGGAATCCGGTCAGCGCAAGGACAAGGCCGGCAAGGTCATCCCGCGCAAGATCATCAACAAGTTTACCTGCGAGTTCAACGGAACCAAGGTTTTCGAGTGCGATATCGATCCGGCCATCTCGGCCAATCCCTATCTCGAGTTCACGGCCAAAGTGGCTGAAGCAGGCGAGTTCAAGTTCACCTGGGTGGATGACGACGGCTCGGTTTACGAAACAAGCAAAAAAATCGAAGTCAAGTGACATGTGTTTCGGGCAGCCGGTGCACCAGCTGCCCGTCTTTTACATGAGACACTTAAGAACTTCGGGAGGAAACATAATGAACTCGACAACACTCAAATGGGCCGGACTGGTGACTGCGGCATCTGTTTTCGCCGCCGGCACGGCAATCGCCGAGCCGGACAACAACACCCTTGTTATCGAAGGCCAGGAAATGGTCACGGATGTGGAGGCTCCCAAGGGCAGCCCGCTGAGCCGCGTCTATTCCGGCTGGCGTTTCCGGTCACCAGAAACCCAGGCATTTGAAATGGATGACTTTGAAAACCCGGCCTTTCCGGCAGTAGAGTTAGGCGAAGCCCTGTGGAACACTGTCGAAGGCGAAGCTGGCAAGTCGTGCGCGACCTGTCACGAGGATGCATCCGAAACCATGAAGGGCGTCCGCGCATCGATGCCCAAGTGGAACGAGAAGCGCGGCAAACCGCACACCCTGGAAACCCAGATCAATGCCTGCCGCACCGACAACATGAAGGCCGAGGCCTGGAAGTGGGAAGCACCCAACATGCTGGCCATGACCGCCTATGTCGGTCTGCAATCGCGCGGCATGCCGGTGAATGTCCAGACTGACGGACCCATGCAGTCGTGGACCGACAAGGGCAAGGAACTTTATTACACCCGTGTCGGCCAGCTCGACATGTCGTGCGCCAATTGTCATGAGGACAATTACGGCAAGATGATCCGTGCCGATCATCTCAGCCAGGGCCAGATCAACGGGTTCCCGACCTACCGTTTGAAGTGGGGCGGCCTGGGTTCCATTCACCGCCGGTTTTCCGGTTGCATGAAGAATATCCGTGCGACTCCATACAAACGCGGGTCCGACGAATTCATTGCGCTTGAACTGTACCTGGCGTCCCGCGGTGCGGGCCTGTCGGTGGAAACGCCTGCCGTTCGCAACTGATCGTCTTCTGACAACATTTGTGGTGGGCATTGTTCGCAAGATGCCCACCCTTTTTTTACCCAAATGCGGGGATCAGGCGCTGAAACTGCCTGAAAAACGAAATTTTACCGAGGTTTTTTGGCCATGTTTACCAGACGTGATTTTCTGCAGTACACCGTCAATGCCGGCGCTGCGCTTGGCCTGGCGGGGTACAGTGCGAACGTGACCCGCGCCCTGGCGCAGCAGAAGCTGACCCAGGATGATCTGCTGAAATTTGACTCCAAGGGCCAGGTCACACTGCTGCATTTCACCG
>JBCCVY010000050.1:0-13583 GCA_039194725.1 Pseudomonadota bacterium | reverse complement strand
CTGAAGCGCCGCAACCCGGATGCCAAGCTGGTTTGCCTCGACATTACACCTAACCGGACGACGCCTGCGCATGAGCGGGCAGACATCCTGAACATAGGTGGGTTTTCAGATCGTGTGTTCGATCTGATCTCTGCCTTCTCGGAAGATCGGCTCGGTCCGGATCACTGGATCAGCGAGATCAGGAAAGTGAGGTTATGAACAATACGGCGAATGCCGGTGGAACTACATCCATTGAAGGGTTTCACCATCCTGTTGTCGCCGTTTCAAAAAGGGCCGGGGCGAATGCCTGCAGGACTACATCGTAGACGCGCCCGCTTTGTCGGGTGGGAAGGAGTTATGCTCCGACCCGTGGGGGTGCAAGTCCCTCCTCCGGTGGCTGAGTTCCAACCGGAGTGGCGGAAAACCTGTCTTGCCGATGTCTTGTCGCCCCGGCCTGCAAATTCAAACGACCCGGCGAATGCCGGCGGAACTACATCGACTTCGAATCGCGTGGTCGCGGGTTCGAATCCCGCCCAGGTCTCCAATCTCTCATGGCCTGGTAGCTCAGTGGTAGAGCACGAACGTTTCGCCACCTCCTTGTCGCCGGGGACTAATCAGAACCGGTCAGGCTTGCTCATCAACAGCGAGTCTGGCCATGTTGTTGCAAGGGGCTCGACCCCAGTGAATGAAAGCCAATGTCTACACGCAGTGAAACAGATCTGATCGAAATTGACGGCTCCTTCGGTGAAGGTGGCGGCCAGGTGCTGCGCACGTCGCTCACCATGTCGGTAGCAACAGGACGCCCGCTGCGGGTGGTCTCAATCAGGGCAGGTCGCCCCAAGCCGGGCCTGATGCGCCAGCATCTGACCAGTGTGCGGGCGGCTGCAAAGATCTCAGATGCCAGGGTGACCGGCGATGAACTCGGTTCAACAGAAATCCTGTTCGCGCCGCGGACGCTGCGCGCCGGTAGTTACGAGTTTTCCATCGGCACCGCCGGCAGCTGCATGCTGGTTTCGCAGACCATTGTGCCGGCCCTGCTGCGCGCGGACGGTCCGTCCACAATTGCCCTTGAAGGCGGCACCCACAATCCCGCGGCCCCGCCATGGGAGTTGATTGAACGCGCCTATTTTCCGGCGCTGGCCGAAATGGGCGCTGATGTGAGCGGGCGCCTCGAATGCCATGGTTTCATGCCGGCAGGCGGTGGCCGAGTGGTTGTCGAAGTGAAGCCGGGTGCCAGCCGGGCATATGTGAAAACGCAGCGGACAGATATTCTCAACCAGCAGGTCGAAGCGGTGTTTGCAAATCTGAATGTCGATATCGCCCGGCGCGAACTTGCCGTGGTCGGCAAACAGTGTGCACTCGGCGATGAGCAATTGTTGTTGCGTGAAGTCAAGTCGCAGGGGCCGGGCAATGCGCTCATACTGACGATTGAGCACGATGCCGGTCGAGAGGTTATTGCCGAGTTTGGTGTGCGGGGCCGATCGGCTGAGGTGGTTGCACGCAGTGCGGCACGCGAAGCCAAGGCGTTTTTGGCTACAAACGCAGTTATCGGACGGCATCTCGCTGACCAGTTGCTGGTGCCGATGACCCTGCGCGGCGGCGGCCGGTTCACCACCGTCAAGCCGAGCCGCCACACAGTGACCAACGCTGAGGTGATCAGAAAATTCTGCCCCGGCAGCATCACAATAAGCCACATCAATGAAGCCGGGTCTCTACGTAGTGTGGAAGTGACCCCAATGAACAAACAAGGACTTTCGACATGAGGCATCTCATTGTCACCCGCGGCGCCCCGGGCGCCGGAAAATCGACCTTTCTCGACGAGCAGGGCTTGACGCCCTATATCGTCTCTCCGGACAGCATCCGCCTGCAGTTCGGTGGCCTTGTCATGTCGCCTGGTGGCAATATCGAGGTCAGCCATGCACATGAAAAGCAGGTCTGGGCCAGGGTTCAGGAGATTCTCGATTTCAGGATGAGCCAGGGCCAGCTCGTGGTGCTGGACGCAACACACCAGCACACGCGCGATTTCACCATGGCGGTCAAGTCCGCAGAGCGGCATCGCTATGGGTGCTTCTGTATCGACTTCACCTCGGTGCCGGTGGAAACCGCCCAGCAGCGCAACCTGATGCGGCCTGACTGGAAGACCGTGCCTGCCGACGTGATCACCCGGGCCTATAAGCGCTTCGCCAAACATTCGGTCCCCAAGAAGATAACCGTCTGGGATCACTCGGAGTTTGATACGGAGAGCGTGCTCGACCGGCTGGAGCCAGAACTCGTCGATCTTTCGCGCTATCGTCAGGTCGTCCATGTCGGCGACCTGCAGGGTTGCTATGCGCCGGTTGAGGAACTGTTCCGCGACGGGATGCAGGACGATGTGTTTTACATCTTCATCGGTGATTTGCTCGACCGTGGCATCCAGAACGGTGAAGTCATCCGGTTTGCCATGGATCATATTGTCGGCAAGCCAAATGTGCAGCTTTTGTGGGGCAATCACGAGTATCACATTCACCGGTTTGCCCGCCGGCAGGACCCGGTGTCACGCGAGTTTCTGTGCAATACGCTGCCGCAGATCCAGGCGGCGGGCTTTAGCGTGCGCGATGCCAATCACCTGTTGAACGAGACCGTTGATGTCATGGCCTACACCTATCGTGGCCATAAGGTGCTTGCCAGCCATGCGGGCATCGCCAGGGTGCCCGAACGGCTGGCAGTGTTGCCGTCGCGTACTTTCTGGAACGGCACGGGCACTTATGATGACCCGGTCGACAAGACATTCTCGGCAAGCATGGCTGGTACCGGGTGGCTGCAGGTCCACGGTCACCGCAACTCGAAGAAGCTGCCGGTCGAGGCTATGCCCGGGTCTTTCAACCTGGAATCCGAGATCGAGTTCGGCGGCCATCTGCGGGTCATGACACTGACAGGTGTGGACGGTGGTGCCGAGATCACGACAACTGAAATCCGTAACACGGTGTTTCGGAAAGAGCGCGACAAACGCCCCGACAAGCTGACGAAAAATGACGTGGGTGAGGCTGGAAAGCTCTCGGAACAGTTGATGCAGCGGCTTGAGACGCACCCGCTTGTGCGGGTGAAATCGTTTGCGACCCGGCCGCACATCAAGTCGCTGAACTTTACCCACAAGGCGTTTTTCAGCGGCAAGTGGGACGAAGTGAACATTATGGCCCGAGGCCTGTTCGTGGGCGATGACCGCCGGGTGGTGGCCCGGTCCTATCCGAAGTTTTTCAATCTGGAGGAACGCGCCGAAACCCAGATGCGCAATTTGAAGCGCTCGCTGGTTTTCCCGGTCCGGATGTGGGTCAAGGAGAACGGGTTCCTGGGCATTCTCGGGTGGGACCACCTGGCTGAGGAGCCGGGACTGTTGTTCGCCTCCAAGAGCACGCCGGAGGGCGATTTTGCCGGTTGGTTCCAGGAGATTTTCAGGGCTGACGCTGGCGACGTTGGTGTCGGTCGCGCCGCGGATCTGGTGCGCAATCGCAATCTGTGCCTGATTTTCGAGGTCAATGATCCGGTGCGCGATCCGCATATGATCGCCTACGAGGCACCGCATGTGGTGTTACTGGATGCGGTTTTCCGCCAGGAGAAGTTCAAGAAGCTGAGTTATCTGGAGCTGCAGCAGGTAGCTGCATCGATTGGCGTTCGGGTCAAGGATCCGGGACCGACTCTTGCTGACTGGAGCCAGTTTGAAGGCTGGAACAAGTCGATTGAGGCACAGGGTCGTTACTTCCAGTGGAATGGCAAGGACATTGAGGGCTTCGTGGCCGAGGATGCAGCGGGCTTCATGTTCAAGATCAAGCTGAACTACTACAGCTTTTGGAAAGCCATGCGGACTCACAAGGACCGCATCAGGATGGCGCGCGAGAAACAGCGCCCGGCGCCGCTGCCGCGTTTTGAAGATGAAGAAGCGCGACGCTTCCACGACTGGTTGGCAACCCAGCCCACCGAACTGTTGGACAATGATATCATTTCACTGCGTACTGCCTTCTTGGGTGATCTGGAAGCCGGCGGTGATGCATAGGGGACCCGCGGTGACGGGGTGCGGCCCGGTGCCAGTGCGATCTGAAAATATCACTTGATCAGAGCACTGATTTTTGCTTGGCTGACGTTTCGTCATCCAGGATTGTAAGGGGCTGCGGTTCACCGCATTGGGGAGTGGAAATGACTTACCGGACATTGGTGAATGCTGGTGCTGCCGCTATGGCATGTGCCGTTCTGGCGGCGTGCGCTTCGTCGGACCTGGTCAAGGTGCAACCGGGGTCGAGAGGTCAAATTGATTCCATCAGAGTGTCGCAAGTGGAAGTGCATATCCAGACACCGCGCCCTTATCCAAAGTTGAAAGCTGCCTTGCTGCAGGAACTGCAGGCGCAACTGGCGACCTGCGCCCGGGGCAACACCCCCCATGTGGCGCGGGTGACGATCACTGAGTTTGAAGAGCAGAATGTCGCCAAGTCGATCCTGATCGGAGACGAGATCGAGCTGGGCGGCAAAGTTCAGTTTGTCAATGTAGGTTCAGGCGCCCAGGCCGGCGAGTACTACGTCAAGGAAAGCTTCTACTGGGGCGGGCTTGTGGGAGCGGCAATCATGTCCAATGCCACCAAGAACCTGAGCCGCGATTTCGCCAAGTCGGTCTGCAACAAGGTGCTGAAAGGATGAATCGACGGTTCACTCCAAGTTTAAGGAAATCAGGAATTGTTATGTTTGCCAGCCTTCGACACCTGTTGCTTCTCCTTCTGATGGTTTTCACTGCCTCCGGGGGCGCAGCCAACGCCGATGAAATTCAGCGGCCCGGATTTCTGAAAGGAACGGTCTGGGAAGCAAAGCAACCGCACAAGCGCATGTCTGTCGGGCCGGAAGGCCAGATCGTTACCGCAAAAGGGCAGAGGCTTTACGTTGAGTTCCTGGATTTCGTTGAAGGCGTCTATGCGGTGAAAGTGCATTGGTGGAGCGTGCAGGACAATCTCAATGTGGTCGAGTACGGGGTCATGGTGCATGAGATTGAAACCACCTACGCCTACATCGAGGCGGACCATCCTGCCGACAGCAAGTTTCCCGGTATCTCTGGCTCGGGCTTTTTTCGTGTGATCGATGGCGAGAGCGGCAACAGGGCAGAATTTTCACAAATGGGCAAGATGCTGAACGGCCACGCCAGTGCGTTTATCAACATGCTGGAACAAGTGGAACGGGCGCCTGATGTGCCGCTGAAGCAAACCTATCCTGTCGTTGAATGATGGATGCTGACGCATACATGCCGTCCTGATCTGGAGGCGCAAACGTGGCGCGGGTAAAATGGCGGGAGTAGTCACTGCTGCATGAAAGGACCTCGCGCGCATGACCTGGACTTCCGAAATCGTCATCCACCGACTGATACGTGCCGCCGACACCATGCGGCGATTGCCGGGCGGCCGGCTCCGGCCGGCCGGGTTTACATCGACGTGGCCAGCAGTGCGCGATGAATGGGCGGACCAGCTGGCCCGTGTCGGCTCTGAAGAGACACGGGGTCGGGACCGGCCGCGCCTGTCGCCACCGCGTCCGGGCGAGATTGACCGCATGTATCAGTGCATGGACTGGATGACACACGTTGGCGATCCGGAACTTCGCAGGGCGCTGATGGTCTACTGCCGCGACAAGGCGCACGGCTGGCGGTTTTCCAGGAGCTGCAAAAAACTCGGTTGGAACCGGCGCACTGCCTACAACCGAAAAGACAAGGCTGCACAACAGGTTGCGTCTGGCCTGAACAACAAGGGGGTTCCGTTGCCACAGGGCGACATTGACGTGATGACACAAATGTCGGCAAATCACACGCACAACAACGGCAAAACGGGCAGCCGTGCACGTCCGCCGAAGGCCTGGATCGCAGAAGGCGCGAAGCCGCAGATGTTCGTGCCTGAACCAGCTGAATAGGTGACCTTGTATCGCTCACGCAAGCAGGCTTCGCCTGCGCTCCGCCGGGGCGCACTTCGTGCGGCGGCCAGTCGGCCTTGCCTCAGCGCTTGCGCGCTTCGGACAGTGTTCACCTCGAAAATTGAGCACTGCTGACGACTCTCTCAAATTGTCATCCTCGGGTTTGTCCCGAGGATCCAAACAACGTTGCAGTGGACCCTCGGGACAAGCCCGAGGGTGACAATATTGGGATGCTGTTGGGATCAACAGTCGTTCTGGATCAGAGAACGGCCCGAGCGAAGCGAGGAAAGCTGTTCGACCGCCAAATAAAGGAAACACATCGATGATCATCAAGGATGGCTACGCCTATGTGGCCGCTTCTCACAAATCTGACATTTCCGATTTGCCGCGGACGGCATCTGCGGTTCGTGTCACCGTTCCTGCCGCGGCATCCGCTGTGGTGCTCGCAGTGTGGATGGATGGTGATGATACGTCGGTGCCGCTGACATTCCTGCCCGGCCACAACGGCTGGGAGCCGGTGCGTGTCAGGCGTATCCTTGCCACCGGTACATCGGGCGATACCGGGCCCGGCGTTGAGATCGTGCTGGCCACTGCCGGAACACCTTCGTGACGCGTTGCGCCGGTCAACCGGGCGCTAGTGCGTAGGCCACAGCGATGCCGGCCTTCGAACCAACCGAGACTGACCGGCGCCGGGTCATGATGCTGGTTGTGTGCGGCATTGCGCGGGACAAGATTGCCGAACATCTCGGTATCTCAAAGTCAACATTATACCGGCATTTCGCGGATGAGCTGGACAATGGCAGCGACATAGCCACTGCCGCTGTCGCCGGCAGCCTGTACCAGAACGCTGTCGACGGCACCGTGAGTGCGCAGATCTTCTGGATGAAAACCATTGCCCGGTGGGGCGAGAAGGACTCCGGCGATGCTAGTTTTGCCACGCCGGAGGACGCCGGATCAAAGGAAGCGGCTGTCTCTGACCGCGAAGTGGCCCGCCGGATTGCCTTTCTGCTCGACAGGGCAGCCAGAACCGAAGACACAGGTGGCTGATGACCGGTTTGCTTGACGAACTTCTGGCGCGCATCGCGCGGGCCGATCCCGAAGAAATCAAACTGGTTCGCAGCGAGGTGATGCAGCGCACGGCGGATATGGCCTGGATCCCCAACCCGGGGCCGCAGACAGAGGCCTATTACTGTGAGGCTGACGAGTTGCTCTACGGTGGCGAGGCAGGTGGCGGCAAGACCGACCTGCTACTCGGGCTGGCACTGACGGCGCATCGCAGGAGCCTGGTTCTCAGGCGCCTTGACAAGGAAGTCGACGGCCTTGAGCAGCGCCTGGAGGAGATTCTCGGCAGCCGTGACGGCTACAACAGCCAGAAGCGGATCTGGCGGCGTAGCGATCCGAAACTGGGCTTGATCATGTTGGGCGGCTGCCAGCATCTCAATGACAGGGCAAAATATCAGGGCACGCCAAAGGATTTCATCGGCTTTGATGAACTGGCCAACTTCCTGGAGGCTCAGTACACCTTCATCATTGCCTGGGCGCGGTCCACGCTGAAAGGCCAGCGAGTGCGGGTGGTGGCGGCCTCAAATCCGCCGGTGAGGTCTGAAGGCATGTGGATCAACCGGCGCTGGGCGCCCTGGCTGATGCCGGATCATCCAAATCCGGCACTGCCCGGCGAACTGCGTTGGTTCACGACGATCAAAGGCGAGGACTGCGAGGTCGACGGCCCTGGGCCGGTTGAGATTGACGGCCACGTGCTGCTGGACAGCAAGGGCAAGCCGGTGCGGCCCAAATCGCGCAGCTTCATTCCGGCTGAACTCGCCGACAATCCGGATCTGGAAGAAAGCGGCTATGCCTCCATTCTGGCTGCGCTGCCGTCGGGCATGCGTGAGGCCATGATGGAAGGTGACTTTACCATCGGCCAGCGCGATGCGCCGTTCCAGGTGATCCCGCAAGGCTGGGTGGAAGCTGCCATGGATCGCTGGCATGAGGCAGGCTCGTCGGCTGCCATGACCGCACTCGGCGTCGACATTGCTCAAGGCGGCAGCGACATGACAGTGCTGGCTGCCCGCCATGGCGGCTGGTTTGCCAGGCTCAAGACCTACAAGGGTGTTGATACCCATGACGGCCCCAGCGTAGCAGGGTTGATTTTCATGCAATTGCGCGACGGCGCGGAAGTGGTGCTCGACATGGGCGGCGGGTATGGCGGGTCGACCTATGATCATCTCCGGCAGAGCCTGTCGCCGACCCAGTTCAACGGGGCCGCCGCAGGTCCCGGACGGGACAAGTCCGGCACTTTGGGGTTTTTGAATCTCAGGGCAGCTGCCTGGTGGGCGCTGCGCGAAGCGCTGGATCCGGACTATGGCGGCCAGATCGCCCTGCCGCGAGACGCGGAGCTGAAAAGCGATCTGTGCGCACCCACCTACAAGGTGGTGCCGGGTGCGAAGATCCAGATCGAGGACAAGCAGGAGCTGAGAAAGCGCATCGGCCGGTCGCCGGACAGGGGCGATGCCGTGGTCATGGCACACTGGGCGTCAGGTACCAGGCGGGCAGGTGGACACAGATTGCGCGACCTGCCGCACAAGGCGGTGACTTCGAGGAGGGGGAGGTAGGTCGGGAGCCTCGGGACAAGCTCGGGAATGAGGTTTCGGCGGTTTGCGTGTGTCGAATTAGAAAATAAATTCAACGTATTACAAGTAGTTTAAACAATAGACTACTGTCGTTGCCCGCCGCAAGCATTGACCTGCTTACACAAATTTCCGCAGAACCTTTGTGCATAAGCGATTTGATGAAGGACTTTGCGCAACTGTGGAGCTTCGGGCTTGCCCCAGCACTCCACGTTCTGTCCCGGCCGAAACCAGATTCATTTATTCCGCTCGCGCAAGCAGCCTTCGGCTGCGCTCCGCTAGGGCGCACTTCGTGCGGCGCGCAGTCGCGCTTGCCTCAGCACGTTCCGTGCTTCGGATTGGAGTTCAGCACTACGGTCAGTCACTGGCGGAGAACGGCCTGAGCGAAGCGAAGAAAGCTGTTCGACCACAATAAAGGAGCCTCACTAATGTCCAAGGCCATCAAGGCGATCGGTTCGATCTTCAAGCCGAAGATACCGGAAGTTGCCATCAGCAAATTACCTGACCCGGACTCGTTTGCCAGCAGGGCTGCGGCGCGTGAGCGGGTGCGCGAACGCCGCAGGAAACGCGGCGGGCGTGAGGCTACCATCTATTCCGGTCAGACCTATTCCGGCTCCAACCTGGGTGGAACCGCCTGATGGCGTTGCCTGAACGCGCAAGCCGCTTGAGCGCGATGGCCGCGTCTGCCTTCTCAGCAAAGCAGGCACTCAATTCCTTCTGGCAGGAAGTGGCCGAGTTGCATTTTCCAGAGCATGCCGACTTTACGGCCGGCAGGAATGACGATGGATTTGCGTCCAGCCTTTATGACTCGACACCGGCGCTGTACCGCCGTGATTTCGGCAACTACCTGGGATCGGTGCTGCGACCCAAGGGCCGCGAATGGTTCAAGGGCAGGGACCGCGACGCCGAGGCCAACCGGCAGCAGCTGATCCGTGCCTACTATGAACGTATCGATGAGCGCATGCGCGCACTATTGTATGACAACAAGTCCCAGTTCATCTCTGCCCAGGCCCTGGCAGACCACCAGTATGTCACTTTCGGCAATTGCGTCACTTCTGCCGAACCGCGGTCCGACCGCTCCGGCATGCTGTACCGCACCTGGCATCTGCGGGACTGCGCCTGGGCCGAAGACGTTGACGGTGAAGTGGACACGGTCTACCGGCGCTTCAAAATGAAGGTGGCGCATTTGTGCGCGAAGAAGAAGGCCGGCTGGACGATCCCCAAAAAGGTAACTGACAAGTTGAAAAAGTCACCAGACGACAAGGTCCGGTGCCTGCATGTGGCGATGCCGATTGACGCCTACTACGTGACCGACAAGCCGAAGTCTGCGCGCAAGGATTGGGTGTCTGTCTACATCTGCGAAGACACCCGCGATATCCTGTTTGAAGAAGAACTCAACGAACTGCGCTATGCAGTGAGCCGCTGGTTCCGACTGTCGGGTTCACCGTACGCGATCTCGCCGTGTTCAGTGATCTCGACGCCTGACGCGCGCACCATGCAGTCGATGACATGGTCGATCATGCAGGCCGGTGAGAACGCTGTTGAACCGCCGCTGGTGGGCCAGTCCGAAGTGGTGCTGGGTCCGGTCAACCTGTTTCCCGGCGGCATTACCTGGGTCGACAGGAATTATGACGAGCGCGGTGGCGATGCCATCCGGCCGGTCAATCTGGGCAAGGTGCCTGAACTGGGCGTGTCCCTGCATGGCGCCATGCGCCAGCAGCTAGGTGACGCCTGGTATCTGAACAAGCTGTTCCTGCCGGTGGGCGGTGGCGAGATGACGGCTCAGGAAGTCGAGCGCCGCTGGCAGGAGTTCCAGCGTGCCACGCAACCGATCATCGAGCCGGCGGAGCCTGAACGCAACGGCCGTGTGCTCGACCTGACCTACGATGTGGCGCTCAACATGGGTTGGCTTGGACGCGAAGAGGACCGGCCAGAGGAGATTGACGGCCGCGACTTTGACTGGACCTACGACAATCCGATTGAAGATGCCCGTCGCGATGGGTTGGCGCTGACCTTTGGCCGGGCCATGGAACTGACCCAGGCAGCAGTCGGTGCCGACCCGAAGATTGCGGCCCGTTTCGATGTCACCAGGGCCTATGGCGATACCATGATCGCCATTGCGCCGGCGCAATGGATGCGGGAGGAAAACGATCCGCAAATGCAGGCCGCCCAGGCTGAAGTCGCCGAGGCGAGCCAAACCAGGGACGCCATAACGGAGGCCGGCCAGTTGGCAGATATAGCCGCGCAAGCCGCAAGGGCGGGGATAGGGTAATGCCTGGCAAACCCGCTCCCGGACCGAAACCGCTTGGTGACAGCTGGCCGCAGGACCTGACGGTAAAGGAAGTGATGGCGATCAAGAGTTTGGGCGCCGGAGTGGCCAACAAAGATCAGCAGAAGCTGGCCCTCGAAGTGATCATGAAGCGCTTCTGCGGTTATTACGAACTGACATTCCACGAGGCCAGCGAACGGCTTTCGGCATTTGGCGAAGGCCGCCGCTATGTCGGGGCGATGATCCAGGAGGCGCTGATTACCCCCGCCGCCGCCAATCAGGAGACACATACGTGAATTCACACCGGTCTGAAATCGTTCCCTCGCCAGCCGATGCCGATGCAGCAGGTTCATCCGCAGAGACTGATGCCAACGAGGTGATCCCGCAAGACAGGACGCAGTCCTGGTCGGACGACGGCAAGGACACCTCGCTTTATGACGATGCGCTGGCAGGCTCGCCCGGAACAGATCCGTCGGATGCAAAACAATCCGGCGGCGGGCAGCCGGCATGGCCGGATGACTGGCGCGCGCAGATGGCTGATGGCGATGCCAAGGCGGCCCGCCTGCTGGAGCGCTACAGGTCACCTGATGCGGTCGGCAAGGCGCTGCTGTCGGCCCAGCAGCGGATTCGCTCAGGCGATGTGAAGTTCCGGCCCGGCCCGGACGCGAGCGAAGAACAGCTGGCCGAATGGCGGCTGGAGCACGGCATTCCGCAAACGCCGGATGATTATGACGTCCCGATCCTGTTGGACGGCAAATATGAGGATCTGGACGAATTCGGCAAAGCCTCCATTGATGCCTTTCGCGGCACGTTTCATGAACTCGACATGCCGCCAGAGCATGCGGAGAAGATCATGTCAGTGGCCAATGACGTGGCGCTCAGGCAGATGGAGCGCCAGGCGGAGACCGACGCCATGCGCCAGGAGGAGGCCGAAGACAACCTGCGTACCGAGTGGGGAGCGGATTACAGGAAGAACATCGCGCTGAACGCCCAGTTCATGCAGGACAGGCTCGGTGACGACTGGCAATCCTTCGTCACTGCGCGCACGCCGGAAGGGTTGCGTCTTGCAGACGATCCGAAGTTCAACCGGTTCATCAATCGGTTGGCTCGTGCCGAGGGCGGCACGGTGCTGCAGGCTGGCGAAACCGCTGCCGGCCACAATGTGCAGGCGCGCATAGATGAAATCCGGAAAATCATGTCCACCGACTATTCAAAATACAAGCGCGAACGCCTGGATATGGAATACAGCAAATTGTTGGAAGTGAACAGGTAGGTCAACTGAATGGGGCTCAAGATGCCGGGCCGGCGACTGAGGTGTGTCGATTTAGCCGGCCTTGCCATTGAAATGTTCTTGTTTTAGTCCCACACTGTCAACTGCCGGAAAAACCGCCTGCAACCTCCGCATGCAGGTGGTTCGGGGATCACACTTGAAAGACAACCGGAATGATCGGAGATCAAGCTTATGTACGGGAAGAAAGCCACGGCGGGAGTAGTCGTTTTGCTGTCATTTTTCATGGCCACCGCTCATGCAAATGAAGAAAGCCCGTCCAATTCTGACAAGTCGAAAGACATAGTGGATGGCTACTACATAGGTTGTGAATCGGAGACAGATTCTCCGTTGCTCTTGACTGCGCCTGATCCCAACAAGCTTGGCCGAGACATTACATTCGATACCACGTTTTCTTTTATGCCGGATCGCTTCGTGGAGAAGGACGGTGTCCAGTATATGGAAGGACGGCTGATAAATGGCGCGATGCGGGTCATGTACAAGGGACCTGGATTCCCCGAAGCAACCCAAGACCAGTGGTATGCTCTTTCCTCTGAGTGGGGCTGTACGCTGTATCGTATGGTCGATGGCAAGCGCAGGCTTTGAACCGGTTGTGTTTGCACGCCCGGCTATTTTGAGAGACACGGCGGCATTACAGTGTGTGTTTTTTGCGCGGTGAATCGGGACGCGTTGCATGACCGCCAGTGCCTCCTGTTTCATCCGGACCCTTGCACGACCTGGTCAAACCCAGAGATCAACAAAACATGAGCATGAAAACATCGCAGGCCGGCATCGACCTCATCAAAAACTACGAGTCGCTCCGACTGGATGCGCATGATGTTGAAGGAAGAGGGAAGCTGACGATCGGCTACGGTCACTATGACGATCCGAACGTGACGGAGGGAATGATCATTACAGAAGCGCAGGCAGAAGCCTACCTGCGGGAAGATCTGCGAAAACACGAGGCACATGTAAACAGAGCGGTCAATGTGCCCCTAACGCAGAACCAGTTTGACGCTCTCGTATCATTCTCTTTCAATACTGGAGCATCCGCTAGTGACACCGTTTATGAAGAAATCAACAAGGGCAAATTCGACAAGGCAATGATTGAGCTGGCCGGGTGGCGCGGGAAGGGTACAAGTACGTACCCGGGACTTAAGCGGCGGCGCAATGACGAAATCGAACTTTTCATGGGTGGCGATACTGTGCGTGAATACGACAGTACCGATCACTATGAAGAGAGATTTGCACTTAAAAATTTCATCAGAGATGCCGTCAGGCAGGGCCTTGAGGACGGTACAATTGGAGCTGATCAGATTCAGTCGCTTGACAGGAACATGTCCAGAGAGTTTTACGAGCACTTCTTTGAGGGCCTCAGTGCCGCCGGTGGAGGCTCCCATGAGGATGAGTTGCCGACTGTTGGCGGTTCCGGAAAAGACGCGATTTGGGGAGCTGGGGCGGGGTGTCGAAAGGGAGATGGACGGGCGGCGGATTTTGGCGCCGCTGGCAGCTTTGAGCTTAGTGGCCAGTT
>JBCCVY010000049.1:0-13723 GCA_039194725.1 Pseudomonadota bacterium | reverse complement strand
AACACGAACAGCGCGACAATGGCGCCGAACGCCATCCACAGCCGCTTGTCTGAATAAAGCGACACCATTTCACGAAGCGTGAGTTGCACAATCTGCCGTTTCACGTAGTCCTTGCCTTTGTTGACGCATCACAACTTCATGAAAGCCACCGGCCGCCGTTAAACCTTCAGATGACATTCAAGTCATACCTGAAGGATTGCCGAATGAACATCAAGCCATTGCTGGAAGCCGGCCCTGCCATACAGTTGCACGTGGCCGCTGCCGCGCTTGCCATCGTGCTGACCGCAGCCATCATCGTTGTCAGAAGAGGCACGCCCGCTCACAAGCAGATCGGGCGGGCATGGGTCGCCATGCTGGCGGTCATTTGCATTTCATCATTCTGGATAACGGGACTGAACGGGTCGGGTTACAGCTGGATCCACCTGTTGTCGGCATGGACGCTGCTTGGTCTGTGCGAGGCCGTTTGGGCGGCAAGAACCGGCCGCATAAGTGCACACAAGTACGCCATGATGTCGACCATGGCCGGCGCATTGGGCGGTGCCGGTCTGTTCGCGTTCATGCCGGGCCGCCTGATGAATGTCGTGCTGTTCGGATGACGGGTCAGTGCCCGGTGGGCAAAGGCTTGCGGCGCAAGCCGGTCAATGCATTGAAGACAATTGCCAGCATCAGTATGCCGCCGCCAGTCAGCGAGGCCGATGTCGCGGTTTCCCCCAACACCAGCCAAACCCATACTGGCGCCAGCACCACTTCGGTCATGGACAACAGTGCCAGTTCCGCTCCAGGGACCACCTGCGAGCCGAATGTGTACAATGTCATTCCCAGCCCCAGCAAAACCACACCAAGCATGACCGCAATGGCCATCTCGTGCATCGGCAGATCAAGCCCCTGGCCGGTACCGGAGACAACCAGGCCCGACAGAACCAGCGCAAACAGCCCGCCCAGAAACGACACCGGCATCATGTCGGACGCCTTTCCCCAGCGCAGCGCGATCGTGAACAGGGCGAATCCCAGGGCCGCCATCAACGCAACTCCATCGCCCCACCAGTTACCGGTGGTAAGACTGTCGGACACCATGAAACCAATGCCGACCAGGCCGACAACCATGGCTGTCCAGGTGGCCCCGCGGACCCGTTCGCCGAGCACCACAAGACTGACCAGTGCGACCATGAAGGGCGCGGTCGCAAACAGAAAAGCCGCATTGGCCACGCTGGTCAGTTGGACGGCCGCGATGCCTGCGGCATAAGCCATGGTCAGCGCCATCCCGCCGAGCACTCCTGCAACACCGGCATTGCGTATTGCCTGTAATGGCCGCCCGCCCGAACGCCAGTACATGAGGCAGGACAGCATCGGCAGAAGCCCAGCCGAACGAAGGAACAGAATTTGCCAGACACTGGCTGACTCTATGTGCCTGATACCCAATGGAATGAGCGACCAGCACACACCGGCCAATGCGCACAGGACAACGCCCAATGGATAGGATAGATGAGATCCGCGATATGCTGCCTGGCTGACCACGGCCAGATCCTATGCCAGCCGGAACCCGGCTGTATATCACGTCAACGACGCTTGGAAATGTCGCAAACGGACCTCACCCGAAAACACCGCCGGCCGCCGGTTTTCTTTCATCGCAACGGTCCCGGGATTGCTTCAGCGGCAGTACTTGCCCTTGCCAGAGCGGCCGTGCTTGCCAAGGTCAAAGTGGAAGTGGTTTCGGTGCGCCGCATCGGCATTTGGCCCGAGCACGGTTGTAAACGTACCACATGATTTGCCGTGAACCTGTTTCAGAAACGAGCTCTCCTTTCGGCCACCGTTCCAGCCGCTTTCGACTTCCACAACCCGGCCCGACGCCAGCGTGAATGCCGAGACATCAAGCGCATTGCCAAAGGCATGTTCGGAGATTTTGGCGCCGCGCTTGTTGTTACGCCCGCGGCAGGCATAGGACGCCGCGATGCGCAGTTTGACCACCGGTTCGCCAAACGTGGAACGGGCAGCCGGCTGCACGGCATGTTTGATCCAGCGGTTTGTCGCTCCCACCATTTGGCAGCGTACCCTTGCCGGAGTCGAGAACGCCACATCGCCCACCGCGGTGACCTTCCAGGCGTTCTTGATACCGCAGGCTCCCCTGCCGTCGACACTGCCGATCGATACTGCATCTGCGATCGATCGCGGATCGACCGTACACTTGCCCGACGGTGGACGAACACCGGCAGTGGTGAAATCATCGGTCAGGTTTGGAGTAGACGAGCACGCGGAAACGCCAATGACCGCCAGACCGGCAATCAACCAGCAGATCAGTTTTGTCGAAAATCGCTTCACGTTCATTCTCATGGCGAATAGATTGCAACCATGTTGAAACTACGTCAGCCTCGTTAACGAAACACAACCGGAATGAGCCCCACATGTACACGATCTATACAGCCCCCGGCACAGGCGGGTTTGCACCCGAGACCATGCTTGAAGCAGGCAATGCGCGCTGGAAACGCGAGGTTATCGACACTGAAAAGGATGAGCACAGATCGGCAGGCTATCTGGCCATAAATCCGGCTGGGCAACTGCCGGCACTGATCCTGCCGGGCGGCCAGTTGATGACCGAATCCGCTGCCATCTGCCTGTTTCTGGGCGATGCCCATCGTGACACCGGCCTAGCACCGCAGCCCGGTGATCCGTCTCGCCCCTTGTACCTGCGCTGGATGGTTTACCTGTCAGCCGTCGTCTACGAAGCTGATCTGCGGTGCTATTACTCTGACCGCTACACGTCGGATGCCCAAGGTGCCGACGCGGTGAGATCCTGCGCCGTTGACCAGATGAACGCTGCCTTTGCCATCATCGACGAGCACCTGTCCAGGCATGAGTGGCTGTCCGACAAGGCAATGTCGGCGGCCGACATATACATGGCCATGCTGGCAAGCTGGCACCCGGACATAGCCGCCTTGAAACAGGCCTGCCCCCGGGTCGCCGACGTCTGGGACAAGGTGGCAAAATTCGACTTTGTCAAAAAAACGAATGACTTCCATAAGCTCTGGTAGCTGCCATCTACCTCACAAAAGCGCCTGATTTTGCCCTGAAACTGCTCCAAATCGGCAAATTGGGATGGTGAAGACGTTATGGAAATCGGACGGCGCGCATTCAATCAGGGCCTGGCCGGTGCCATTGCTGCCGGTGCCATGGGCGGGCCTGCTGTCGCGGCGCCGGCCTATCGTGGTCCCAATGTCATCATCGTGCGCTTCGGCGGCGGCGTGCGGCGGACCGAGACAATAGCAGATGGCACGACATACTCACCCTATTTTTTGAATGTGCTGGCCAAACGCGGCACCCTGATACCCAACCTCACCATCGCCCAGTTGCAGGATGTCGATACCAGCCATGCGGAAGGCACGCTGAACATACTGACCGGGCGCTACAAGGCTTATGAGAAAGTAGGAGCGCAGGGACTTGCGCCGCTGCTGGAGCCGAGCGAACCGACCCTGTTCGAGGCCCTGCGCAAGAGCTTTGACATCCCGGCTCATCAGGCGTTGCTGATCAATGGCGAAGACCGTCCGCAGGAAGAGTACCTGACCTACGGTGGTCACAAGCACTTCGGCGTATCGTTCCGCTCCGAAGTGGTCAGCCTGTTTCGCTACAAGTTGCACAAGTTCCGGCGCATTCTGGAGGACAACAAGGCATCTGAAGATGTTCTGGCCGATGCCCGCAAGCAATTGGACGAGTTGACGGCCTATGATTTTCGCAACTCAGCCCGGCAAAGCTCCGCCGTGATGGACCGGTTCTGGGACAACTGGCGCGAGCAGTACGGAGACACCGGCCTGAAGAATCCGCGTGGCGACCGGTTGCTGACCGAACTTGCCGTCAAGGCGATGCGCGAACTGAAGCCGCGGCTGATGATGATCAACTATCAGGATCCTGACTACGTGCACTGGGGAAATGCCAGTCACTACACCAGGGCAATAGCCATCATCGATCAGGGCTTGAAACGGCTTGTCGAGACCGCCGACAGCGAACCTGCCTACCGGCAACAATCGGTGTTTGTAATCGTTCCCGATTGCGGGCGTGATGCCAATCCGCTGATGTCGGTCCCCTATCAGCATCATTTCAATTCCCGGTCTGCGCACGAGATATTTGCCTTGCTGCTGGGTCCGGGCATCGCGGCAGGCAAGATACTCGACAAGCCAGTCGATCAGACCAGCCTGGCTGCAACTGTCGGTGCAGTGATGGGCTTCCCGATGCGCTCTGCGGAAGGCCGGGTGCTGTCGGAATTGCTGACATGAGCACCCAAACAGCCGTTCACGCCGACACACCGGATGGCGCAGCACGTCCCGGCATGGTTCACCGGATTGCCGCTGTTTTGAACATTTTCATTGCCACAGCCCTGTGCCTTACACCGTTTACCGCCGTCATCGTGCTGGGATGGATGATGCGGGTGATGCGCCGCGAAATAGTTATCGAGAGCGGCCGTTACAGCCGGGCAAATGGCAAGCGTGATGTCAGCCGAAAAGCAGCCCTGATGACTGTCTCAGCGTTGCCGGAGCTGGCGGCCACGGCACGCTTCCCCGGTTGGGTGAAAGGTTTTTGGGACACCCTGCTGTCCTCGCTGAAGGCGGCCATCGCTGTCTCGCTGGCCCTGTTGCCGTTTGGCACAGTCCTGCTGCTGTCATGGTGGGCCGGTTGGGAGAACTCGTTCAACAAGGGCTATGAACAGGCCTGGGTCGGCCCGCTTCTGGCGGCAGTTGGCATTGCACTGGGCGCGTTTACACTGGTTCATCTGCCGATGGCGCTGGCGCACCATGCAGCAGAGCAAAGAGTGGGTGCCATCTGGAGCATTGGCCTGATACACCGGTTGATCGGCCGTGTCCGCTGGCGCTATTTGATGCTGACATTGGCAACCGTTGCCTTGTCCGCACCATTGTTTCTTGTCCAGATTCTACCGACTTTCATGGAGAGCATCTATCCCGGGCTGGCAACGGCCTCACCAGAGGAATTCGAGGCATTTGCGTTGTTCTACTACGCAGGCGCAACCGCCTATCTCGTGCTTGTTTTGCTTGTCCTGCGTCGCTGGGCGGCGAGACTCTACGCCCGGGCCGCACTCCTGCATCAGTCGAACGAGTTGCAGTTCATCCGTAATGTGTCTGACATGCTGGACCGGCCTGCGGCTCCGG
Source organism: Pseudomonadota bacterium (assembly GCA_039194725.1). Lineage (GTDB taxonomy): Bacteria > Pseudomonadota > Alphaproteobacteria > Rhizobiales > Aestuariivirgaceae > Anderseniella. The sequence goes on along the minus strand of JBCCVY010000049.1, from coordinate 8,573 downwards.
CACGCCCGGCGCCTGGCCGCTTCGGCGGCATAATCGCCGGTCTGCTGATGCTTGCCTGCTGGTTGGCATTTGTAGCGGCGCTCTATGTGGCCCAGTTTGCCAACCATGCCTGGTGGAACTGGATCAGCTTTCCACTCACCGGCCTGCCCTGGATATTCCGCCCGCTGTAGACTACGCCTTTTCGACGACCCACAGAGCAACCGCGAGGCCTTCCTGCGCCAGGTGCGCCGGCGGGCTGAGCTGTTCATGCTTGGAGATCCTCGCGCCGGCCGAATTGACCCATTCCGTCATGTCGTAATGGGCGATACCCAGCCGCCGGTGAGCAAACTGTTCGCGCAGGAACTCCAGATCATGCGAAGCGAAATCCACCACCACAAGGCGTCCGCCCGGTTTGAGCAGGCGCACCGCTTCGCCAATCGCCTTGGCCGGGTCGGCCAGAAAATGCAGCACCTGATGCAGGGTCACCAGGTCCGCAGATGCATCCCGCAATGTCAGCCTGGAGATATCCCCTTGCCGGACCTGGACATGTTCCAATCCGGCCTGCCCAAGGTTTGCCCGCGCGAAGCTCAGCATTTCCCGTGACAGGTCGACGCCTATCGCCTCGTCAGCTTGCGGTGCAAACATCTCCAGCATCCGGCCGGTGCCGGTACCAAGATCAACAAAGCGTCCGATGCGCGCGTCTCCAACCAGCTGGCGAATGGCCTCTTCGGTCTTTTCCTCCGACACGTGATAGGCGCGAATTGCCGTCCAGTTTTCAGCATTTTCCGCGAAGTAGGCCTGGGCGTCTGCCTGCCGTTGCGCCTTGATCTGGGCAATGCGCTCCAAGTCGCGGACCACTTGCGGATCATCGTCGCTCAGAAACTGGATCAGAGACCGTGCCAGCTCGGCATTGCCGGAGCTTGTGGTGATGCGGAACAGCATCCAGGCCCCTTCCCGGTACCTCTGGACGAGCCCCGCCTCGACCATCAGTTTGAGATGCCGGCTGACCCGCGGCTGGCTCTGGCCCAGGATGGTGGTGAGCTCGGACACGTTGAACTCCCCGCGCGACAGGATGAACAGCAAGCGCAGCCGGGTTTCCTCCCCCGCTGCGCGCAGCCCTGCCAGAAGTTCGTCAATCATCACCATTAAACCGGACAGCCCTTAAACTCCATTCCGTGCTCGAAACAGGCTTAGCCTGCCTTGGCATCACCAGCAAGCCTGTCTCGCCTTGCGATAATCTTGACGTCTGCCGCGAAACCGCTTTAGTTGTTAACTAATTGATTTGAGGATTGAGCACTGGCCTCTTACGCTGCGTGCCTCATGTCACGTTAATAACACTCAAAGGACACATCCGCATGAACCGGCGCATTTTGGCATTGGCTACGGTATTGGCAGCCTTGATGATTGCTGTAACCTCGATCGCGCCGGCCACTGCGGCTGATCATCCTGCTATCAAATTCACCCGCAAAGTGGCCAACGATCTGCTGGCGGCAAACAGATCTGGCACGATCACAAGCTTTGCCCGTGTCCTGCGCCGGCATGCAGATATTCCGGGCATCTCGAAATACTCGCTTGGCAAGTACGAGCGGTTTCTGCCTAAGTCACAGAACAAGCGCTACTACAACGGCGTTACCGCGTTCATGGCCCGTTACTTCGCCGATCAGACCCGCCAATACCGGGTGGCGAAAGCCGAGGTCTTGGATGCCAAGAAGGCCAAAGGCTCGGATATCGCGGTCAATACGCTGGTTACCCTGCGCACCGGAAACAAGTACACCGTGCAGTTTTTGCTACGCCCGGCCGGCAAGACGTTCAAGGTCGTCGATGTGAAAGTCTCGGTTCCGATTGTCGGGTTTGTCTCGCTGACCTACCAGCAGCGCGGCATTTTCCAGAAGTTTCTGGTCAAGAAGGGCGGTGACCGGCGTGCCGTCAGTCAACTGGTCGAAACCCTGAACCGCTAGGACTTGCCCGCCAACCGGCACTACCTGGCAAATTTCGCACGCGCGGCCTGGAAGTCATCCGACATCCACGCCACCAGTTGCTGGTCTTTGTCGTAGGCACTGGTGGCATAATCAAGTGCATGGGCGGATGCATCGATCTGGCGTTTGATCATTCGCACCGCCAGGCCCGGATAACCGGCAATCCGACCCGCCATCAGTTTTGCCGCGACAAGCGCGCCGCCGGTCTCGCAAACCTCGTCCGCAAACCCAAGCCGCCTTGCCTCCTCCGCCGTCCATTGTTCACCAGCCAGCAAAACCCGCCGTGTCGCCTGAACGCCGACCAGCGCAATCAGCCTAGGCACGGAATGCCACCCCATATTGTGCGCCACCTGGACTTCGGGCGCGCCGAAGCGGGCGCCATGTGATGCAATACGGAAATCACACATAGAAGCCAGCGCCAACCCGCCGGCAAGACACGGACCTTCGACGGCGCAGATAACCGGCACTTCGATACCAGCCCAGGCCCGCCCCAACCTGGGGCCCCTCTCGCTATAATGCCGCTTGTCTTCGAGGGACAATTCGTCCATCCGGTCAAAAACCGGGTCGGACAGGTCCATGCCGGCGGAAAAAATCCTGTCCGTGCCGGTCAGCACCACACATCTCAGGTCGGTGTCATCCACGAAACTCAAGGCCGCTGCCGCCAGTTCGTCCATGATGGCAAACGACATGGCGTTGGCCCGTTCGCCGCGATCATAGGTGACGACCGCAATGCCGTCCGCACGGTCAATGGTAACGGTTTGTGTCTTCATGTTCACACGCTGCACGTTTGTGCACGCGGGTTCAAGCCTGCAGGCTGTTTCGGACCTTGCCCGCAGATGCGAGTTTCCGCATATTGGTTGCGATGATACGCAAAGCCATGAAACGCCGCGACCTGCTTGGTGCACTGACCGCCAGTCTTGTGGCTCTGGGCCATCCAGGTGCCCGGATCGTTGAGGCAGCCCCTGCTACACCGCCGGAAAAACTTGTCCATGATGCGACCAACAGGTTTCTGGACGTACTGAGAAACGGCGCCCAGCAAGACGAAATTGCAGACACGCTGGACAGGTATGTTGCCATGCAATCGCTGGCCCTGTTCGTGCTTGGCAAGCATCGCCGCAAGCTCAAGTCCGATCAGCAGCAGGCCTATGTGGATCTGTTCAACCGCATGATCCTCAAGGTCATTGCCAAAAACGGCAAGAGGGTCCGCGGCACGGCATTTGTGGTCACCGGTTCACGCGGCAAGATCGTGCGTGGATATGTACAACACGATCAGGACCGCCGCACCGAGGTGGAATTCAGAACCGGGAAAAATCGCATCACCGATATTCGGGTTGGCGGCATCTGGATGGGCATCCTGCTGCGGCAGAGCTTTGATCACGTCATCCGCCGGGGCGGCAGCATCGAAGCGATTTTCACCTTCCTGAAGTCAGGCAAGGTTCCGCTGTGACCAGCCGATCCGGAACATGCGAGCCGGCAGATGTGCGTGACGGCGAAATCCGGTCCGCGCGGGATCCAGCCCGGGAAACCGGTGATGCACATGTGGTTTTCATCGGCCGCATCAGGTCGCCTTGGAGGCAGCGCGGCGACTGTCCGAAAAACATGCGTCAGGCTCGCGACAGGCCAGCCGGTGATTGCTATCTGGAAGTGGATCAGGCCTGGCGGCCCGGATTGACCGGTCTCACGGCCGGCGATTATCTGCACATCCTGTACTGGATGCACGAGGCCCGGCGCGACATCGTGCTGCAGCAGCCCCGCCACCGCGAAACGCCCACCGGCGTTTTTTCTCTGCGTTCACCGGTGCGGCCAAATCCGGTTGCCATGGCTCTGGTGAAAGTCACCTCCATAGACATCGGCACAGGCGTTGTCGGAATCGATGCCACGGATGCACTGGACAAGACCCCATTGGTCGATCTCAAGCCATATTTGCCCTCCATTGATCACCCGCCTGACGACTGACGCCGCACGCAGATACAGGTCACAGTCGGTTGTAAGTCGGAATGCTTTATGCAATAGCGAAGCACGGCGGAGTGGTGGGAATGGCAGAACTGGAAATTATCGGCCCGGCACGTGACGCAGGTGTGCGCATCTGCAGGATGGCGTGTATGGAAAAGGGCGTGCTGTACCGGTACCGGGACATTGATCACGAGTCCGGGCAAGCCCTGAAGGAGAACATGTTCGGCTCCTTGCCGGCATTGCGCCACGGCAAGGTCAGGCTCTTCGAGATACGCGGCATAACACAATACATCGATCACCGCTTTAATGGCCGCGCCCTCGTCCCTGCCGATCCCATTCGATCAGCCGAAGTAGAACAATGGATCAGTGTCATTCACTCGCGCCTGGGGAGGCTTATGGGATACAGGTCGGCCCCTGCGGCGGTACAATGCGGCGACACCCGGTCCTGCCTCAAGGTGTTGAATGAATGCATCGGCAGCCGGACCTGGCTGGTTGGGCGCGGATTTACCTTGGCGGACATGTGGCTGCTGCCGGCAGTGCATAACTTCTGCATTCACACCGGTCACACTCATCTGCTGCGCGACCTGCCCGCCATCGGTATCTGGTATGACAAGCACAAATCACGCAAGTCGTGGAAGTCGCTGTCCGGCGAGGAAAGCCCTGACCGGCAATGATTGAATTTGCACTTGCCTGCTTCTTCCTCCTGATCACACCGGGACCGGGCGTTCTGAGTGTCGCCGGCGTCGGTTCCGGCTTCGGCTTCAAGGCCGGTTTTTCCTACCTGTGGGGGCTATGCGCAGGCAATTTCGCCGTCGGCATGGCTGTCGCAACCGGTCTGGCCGCAGTGCTGTTCTCCATTCCCTATTTGCGGCTGATCCTGCTGTTTGCCTCGATCGCCTATCTCACCTATCTGGCTGCGAAGATCGCGTTCTCCGGCAACAGGGTCGCGCTGATTGCGCCCGAAAAAGCACCAGGCTTCTGGAACGGTTTCACCCTTCAATTCATCAACCCCAAGGCCTACGCGGTCAACACGGCGCTCTTCACCGGTTTTGCATTCCTGCCCGCCAGCTATGTTCTCGAAGTTGCTGTCAAGATCGGCCTGCTGAACGCGTTCTGGATACCGATCCACTTCCTGTGGCTTGGTGTGGGGGTCTATCTGAAACGGCTCAACCTGCCGGACGCGGTCCAGCGGCTCATCAACATCACTATGGCAGTCACCATGCTGGCCGTCGTCGGACTGGCGCTTTGGGCTGAGCGGTAGATCGGCATGATGTGCGATTGAGCCTGTCAAAACCATAAAACTGATTGCTTTCAATACGCTGGAGCAACTCTGTGAGGTCGGGCATGCCCACGTCGGTGTGATGACAGTTAACTGATCCTTGATGTGATCTAACAAATCCCGATTCCCCCGCTAAACGCCTGCCAATATTTGTTCGCTAGCATCCGGTCCACAACTCAGACTTGAGTTCAAATGCGGACCTGGAGCGGAATGTGTTCTCACGAATACGGGCAACTGCTCCAAAATTGAAACCGGTTTTCTCTTCTGACAGGGCTTTTTTGTCTTGCCGGAAGCTGCTCCCGGTGTGGATACGAACTTGTCAGACAGACGCCACAGCATACGAAACAGGACGGGCAGGCGAAACAGTCGCTACCTGCATCTGCTCGTGCCGGTGGCCGTGGTATTGATGGCAACCTTCCTGAACTGGATTGAAACCCAGCACATCAACAACGAAGGTAAGGATCAGCAGCTCGAGATCACTCAGGCGTCACAGCAGCTGGTCAATACGATCTCCGTCATTCCCGGCTCGGGCAAGCAGTCCGAAACGCTGCGCCAAGGCCTGTTGAGCTCCATGACCGTGCGCCCGGAAGTTGACTGTGCCGTACTTACACTCCCAACTGGCGAGACACTGGTGAGCGGCCGGGTCCGAGCCACATGCGAACAACCGTCACCGGAGGCGGAACTGGCTGAGGCGGAGCACAACCAGTACAATCTCAAGGTCTACCACACCCGGACCCTGCTGCAGCGGTCACACGAGATATTTCTGCGCATCACTCTGGTTGCGCTACTGTGCGGACTGTCACTCGCCATCGTGTTCAACGGACTGTTCCACGACCGATATGTGAGGCGTGAGCTGCAATCAACATTCAAGGCGCAAAGACGAGCCCAGCGGGCTCGCATTGCCGCCGAACGGATGGCAGTTGAAGCGGAGGCCCACAGCGATGCCAAAAGCGACTTCCTGGCTACGATGAGCCATGAAATCCGCACGCCGCTGAACGGCATCGTCGGCATGGCGACACTGCTGTCCGACAGTCTGAATGATGAGACCAAGCGCGGTTATGCACAGATGATCCGCACTTCCGGCCATGCATTGCTGGCCATTCTCAACGATTCACTTGACCTGTCCAAGATTGATGCCGGCAAACTGACCATGCGCCCGGAAACCTGTGATCTGAAGCACTCTGTTTCCGAAGCCATTGACCTGTTCAATGTTCGCGCCAGGGAAAAAGGCATCGATCTGGTATGCGTTCTGGACGACAGCCTGCCCGACTTCGTGACGGTCGACCCCATGCGTCTGCGCCAACTGCTGACCAACCTGGTCTCCAACGCAATCAAATTCACCGACCAGGGCGGTGTCGTGCTGAATGCCAGCGCCACCCCCGGCACTGCGGAAAGCGGGCGTTCGGATATTCGCATCGAGATAACCGACACCGGCATTGGCATCGCCGACGACCATATAGCCGAGATTTTCGATCGGTTCTCGCAGGCCAGCCAATCGTCTCACGTACAGGTCCAGGGCACCGGCCTCGGCCTTGCCATTTGCCGCGAGATTGCCCAGCTCATGCAGGGCAGCATCGAAGTCAGCAGCAAGCTGGGCGAAGGCACGACATTCACCGTCAATCTTTCACTGCCCATTGCTGACAGGCCTCACATGCCCGACAAGCCGGCGGCCCGGCAGACCAAGCCGACAGGGAAACGCCGGACCGCCAACATCATGCTGGTCAACAACAATTCCAGCGTTGCCTACGAGATCAAGGCCAGGCTTGAACAGCGCGGCTACAAGATCGGTCATGTGGCCAACTACAGCCAGGCGCTGAACAGCCTGCACAAGGGCCATACCGGCCCGATCATTGCCAACCTGGATCAGAACCGGGACGTGTCGGCAGAGGTGGACAAGTTCCTTGCCGAAACCAGGGAGCGCGGAATCACGACAATTGGCATTTCCAACCGTCCTGCCTCACTGGATCACACCTTGACCAGCCAGGTCGACGCTCTCGTGATAACACCGGGGCCATGGGACGACCTGTTGCGTGAAGTGGCATTTGCCTGCATGGACCTGGAGGACACGGTTCCCGATGCGGCATAGCCGGTATCAGGCCTGAGAACCAAGAACCTGTCCGGCCGCCCGCATGCCCGCAGCCAGCGCTCCCTCAATCAGGCCCGGGCTTATCTTCGAGGTCTCCGCGGCAGCGAAAACCACACGACCTTGCATGTGTGTCTGTCGCAAAACCTCAGGCCGGATATCGGGATGGTTCATCGCTTCAGCACGGTCGCGCGGTGAGCAGATAAAGTCATTGACCGCCCAGTCTTCCACATGGATTTGCGTCGGCTGTGCCGCGGCCTCACCAAGACACCGCACCAGCTGGGCAACGATGTCGGTCTGCAGCCGATCCTTGTTGGCCGCGCGCATTTCATATGGCCATCCGACGAACCCGAACAGGGCTGCCGGAGTTCCATCCTCACCGCTGACATCATGGGCTTCTGCAAGCGGCCCCGCCCGGCTGGCAATGCGGCCCGACAGCCCGGCCCGGCGCCAGAAGGCTGACGGATAGACGACCAGCGCCTTGGCGTGCACCGACATCCATGTGGGCGTGTCCGTGAGGGCCTCAACCAGCTCATCGCCAAGCGCCGGTGACCAGTTGATTGAGTTTTCCGCCACCCGCAACGGTGCAGCGACAATCACCTGGTTGGCCTTGCAGGTTGTGCCCTGTGCCTCGACCACGACATCTTCATCGCCGGCACGGACTGCGGTCACCGCAACACCGGTGCGCAAAACACCTGACGGCAGCTTTGCCGCCAGTGCATCGATCAGCGCCTGAGGGCCGCCGGCGATGCGGGCAATGCCATGTTGCCCGGGCACGGTCTGAAACTGAATTGGTGTTGCCGGACCGTAATCAAGCGCCGCTTTTCCGGTCTCGAACTGGGGAAATGTATGCAACCCGAGCCGCTGCAGCCATTCAACCACAACCGGCTGATAGGGCGGCCATACCCACGTGGGCCCCAGGTCACCCAGCATAGTGCCGGTCTTCGCATCATGCAGCGACCGGATGCGTCCTCCCGGCCTGTCCGACGCTTCCAGCAGCACGACCGAACGTCCCTGCTCCAGCACCAGCGTCGCCGCGACCAGGCCGGACAAGCCAGCGCCAATGACGATTACATCGGCGCTGGCGTCTTCCATGTTCACCGCGAGAACTGCTTGTACTTGATCCGCTTTGGCATGACCGCGTCTTCACCCAGGCGACGCTTCTTGTCTTCTTCGTAGTCAGCGAAATTGCCTTCAAACCATTCCACGTGGCTGTTGCCTTCAAAGGCCAGAATATGGGTGGCCAGCCGGTCCAGGAACATGCGGTCATGAGAGATCACCACGGCACAGCCGGCATAGCTTT
>JBCCVY010000048.1:0-13877 GCA_039194725.1 Pseudomonadota bacterium | reverse complement strand
TAAACTCCCACTAGGCCCGACGGGCCTCGGGCCGGTCAGGCCCGCCCTAGCGGAGCGCAGCCGCAGGCTGCTGGCGTGAGCGGAACAAACAGCTGTTCAGGATCGGAGAACGGTCTGAGCGCAGCGAAGGCTGCAATACATGCCCAGCGGCACGCACTGTACTTGCGCTAATCGCCCTCGCCGGCTTCTTCGGAGAAATACTTCTCAAAATTGCCCTCTTCGCCGTCGTATTTTTCGGCATCTTCGGGGGATTCACCCTTCTGGGTGATGTTTGGCCAGATGTCGGCGAACTTGGTGTTTATCTCAAGCCACTTCTCAAGGCCGGGTTCGGTATCGGGCTTGATGGCTTCCGCCGGACATTCCGGTTCGCATACGCCGCAGTCGATGCATTCGTCCGGATGGATGACGAGCATGTTGTCGCCTTCGTAAAAACAGTCCACCGGACACACTTCAACACAGTCCATGTACTTGCACTTGATGCAGTTCTCAATGACGATATAGGTCATATGCGGGCTCTCAAACTCTCAACTGTTGCCTTTGTCAGGGGGTTGCCGGTGAACTTGCATTTTCTTGGCGGGCCGTCAAGCGTACTTGTACGTATGTCAGGCATCTGTCGGTTGAGTGGCTGAGCCGGGGACATCGTCCTTTTGGACGCTGATATCTTTGTAAAGCGTACGGGCTTCCGGCGCCGGCCCGCGGCGTGTGCCGGTGGCGATGACCTCGACCACTTTTATGTGATCGCGGTTCATGAAACTCACAATGTCTCCTGGCGAAACCGTTTGCGACGGCTTGGTGATCTTGGCGCGGTTGACCCGCACCTTGCCTTTGGCAACCAGACGCTGGGCGAGAGCCCTGGTCTTGACGAAGCGGGCAAACCACAGCCACCGATCAACCCGTTGAACCGCTCTGACAGCGTCGTCTGCCATGCTACTTCTTGGTCAGCCCCTGTTTCAGCTGGCCGAGGACCGCAAACGGGCTGTTGGGATCCATGGGCATTTCCCGGCGTGGTGCGGCGGAACGCTGGCCGGACGGCTTCTTGCCGCCGCCCGCCTTCTTGTGACGGTTGCGGTCCGGTTTTCCTGAACTGCCTTTGGCCGACTTCGAGCGGCTGCCGGCGTGTTGTCTTTGATGCCGGAACGGACCGGTGTCCTTCGGCCACCAGACCTCGATCATCTCCGGTTCTGCCGGCTTCGCATCCTCGGCTGCCGCCTCTGCCGGTGCAGCGTCGTTTGTCGGCGTGGTGTCGGCGGCCTCGGCGGGTGACGCGTCAACCGGTTCAGTTTCTGCTGCTGCGGGTGCCGCGTCGGCCGGTACGGCCTCGACGGTCTTGTCAGCCTCAGGCGTTGCCGCTGCCGCTGTTTCAGCGCCCGCCTCGATCCCGGGTTTCGCAAGTGCATTGGCTGGAGTGTCGGCCGCAGTGTTCTCCGGTTCAGGCTTGTCCGGGGCTTTTCGCTTCTGTGCGGAGAACCCGAGTGATTTCAGAATTGACGAAAACTCGTCGCCCGAACATCCGACAAGCGACATCATGTCCGGCACCACCGTGAAACCGCCGCCTTCCACCGAGCCGTCGGGGCGCTCTTCGCCTTCTCGTTGCGCGCGCCAGAACACGCGGGTGCGGATCATGTCGCCAAGGCGCTCCAGCATGTCGACGCGCACCGCCCGTTCGCCGCAGACGCGAAAACCCACCACCTGGTAAAACCCGCGCGGCGTCGACCTGTCGAACGGCACCGATGTGAGGCCCTGCTGCGGCATGGCCGCCGGCAGCGCCGAAGCATTCAGCCCGCGCTTGTCGGCATCATGCAGCGCCCACAGCAGCAACCGGAGCGAGGTTGGTGCAGGCTTCAGGATGGTCGGAACGAAAATATGAAAGGCGCCGAAGCGCACACCATGCTTGCGCAGGACGGCGCGCTCATCCTGGCCAAGCGACTTGACCTCGCCGGCGACCTGTTCTCTCGGCAGAACGCCAACCGCCTCGGTAATCTGGAAGGCGACGCCGCGGGCGATGCCGGTAATGTCTTCGGCTTCGGAAAGCGATACTAGCGGCGCCAGCAGGCCGGCAATGTGGCGCGAGACGAACTTTGACAGCCGCATCTGCACCGCCTCGCGGTCGGCTGCCGCCACCTGTTCGTCGGCCAGTGTCTCAACTCGGGGTTTCAACAGGTTCTCGCTGCCGGCAAGACGGCCGACCGCATGGGACTTCCAGATGATGTTGCCGGCTGCATCCAGGCTGAAGTCGGGATCCGGCGCGGCCACCACGGACTGCGCCCGCCCGGTCAGGGTCTCGGTGACCGTCTGCAGTGCAGCGGAGATCAACACTTTGGAGTGGTCGCCACCGGCCGGTTCGGCAACGAAACGCAAACCTTCGATGCGGCCTGCATATTCGCCCTCCACAAGGACGGCACCTTCCTGATCGACACTCGACATCAGTTCTTCCCTTTCACGCAGCCGTTTCATCAACACGCTCGTGCGCCGGTCGATGAACCGCTGGGTCAGCCTTTCGTGCAAGGCATCAGATAATCTGTCTTCCATTGCCCTTGTCAGTTCCTGCCAGTGGCCGGGGTCGTCCAGCCAGTCCTGCCGGTTGGCGACAAATGTCCAGGTTCGCACATGGGCAATGCGGTTTGACAAGGTATCTATATCGCCATTGGTGTTGTCGCAATACGCCAGCTGCCGGGCAAACCATTGCGTATCGATGCGCCCGGTGTCGGCGACATACCTGAAAATAGTGGCGACAAGATTGGCATGTTCGCTGCCAGTGATGTTGCGGTAGTCCGGCAACTGGCAGGTTTCCCATAACAGTTCGACGCTGTCGCGCGCCGTTGCCCGGTCGATTACCTCAGGGTCGCGGGCAATCAGGGTCAGGGTCTCGATGTCGGCACCGGGCCTGGTGCGGGTCAGGCCTTCCCGGTTGGGCAGGGCGTTCAGCGAGCCGAGCAACCGGTCCACCGATGCGAAGTTCAAGTTGCGGTTGCGCCACTGCAGCACGCGCAACGGTTCAAAGCGGTGGTCCTCGAGCTGTTCGATGGTTTCTGCGTCAATGCTCACCGCATCCGCGGTCAGCCCGAAAGTGCCGTCGTTCATGTAACGCCCGGCGCGGCCGGCAATCTGGCCCATCTCCGCAGCGGTCAGATTGCGGAACTGAAACCCGTCGAACTTGCGCGTCGCGGCAAAGGCCACGTGATCGACATCCATATTGAGCCCCATGCCGATGGCATCGGTCGCCACGATGTGATCGACATCGCCTGACTGATACAGCTCCACCTGGGCATTGCGGGTGCGTGGGCTCAGGGCGCCCAGCACCACTGCTGCGCCGCCGCGCTGGCGCCGGATCAGTTCCGCGACGGCGTACACCATGCTTGCCGAAAACCCGACAATGGCGGTGCGCTTGGGCAGGCGTGTGATCTTCTTCTGGCCGGCGAATGTGAGTTTGGAGAACCGCGGGCGCGACACATAGTTCACCCCGTCCAGCAAGTGCTCCAGCATCGGTCTGATGGTTGCCGCGCCCAGCAATATGGTCTCGTTGAGCCCGCGCGAGTGCAGCAGCCTGTCGGTAAACACGTGACCGCGCTCGCTGTCGGCAGCGAGCTGGATCTCGTCGATGGCCATGAACGACACCGGTATGTCGTTGGGCATGGCCTCAACGGTGCATACCCAGTAGCGCGGTGCTGGCGGGATCAGTTTTTCCTCGCCGGTAACAAGTGCGACAGACATCTGGCCGGCCCGGTCAACGACACGATCATAAACCTCGCGTGCAAGCAGGCGCAGCGGCAGGCCGATCATGCCGCTGGGATGACCAAGCATCCTCTCGACCGCATGGTGGGTTTTGCCAGTATTGGTCGGCCCGAGCAGGGCGGTTATGTTTCTGCGGGCATCCATGGGGGTTCTGCCGAGGGTCCGGTAAGGCTACGCATAGAGGAAGGTAGCATGGCAATGGGCGCGTGTATCTGGTGCAAAACATCGCTGCTTGCAGGTGCCGCAAAACTTGCCGGGATGTGTGGCGTGCTCAACCCGACGCTGGATTCAAACAGGAACATGTCATGACCGAATCATGAATCGCATCAGATTCATGTTGTGTTCACCCCCAATATATTGCGTGCCGGGTCATCTCAGGACACAAGCCGGCGTTGTTGCCGCAGTCTATCTCTTGGCCAGGGACTTGGAGTTGAGCGGCCGGCCGGACAAGGTGGCCTTGTTGGCGTAGGCGACAAAGTCCTTGCCCTTGATCTTGCCGGTGACGGCAACCAGGACGTTCATGTCACGGCCCAGCGCGGCAGATCTTACCGGCGCAAACCAGACCCTGAAGACCGGTGGGTTTTTGCGATACTTTCGTTCTGTCTTGGCAGACAGGCCGGCGAGGGTGGAATAGGTCATGCTGCACACGATCGCCGGACCGCGATAGACGCCGCCGTCCTTGTTGCCGAACCTGTCATCCTTGATCTTCTGCAAGTCAAGTTTGAAGACTTCCTTGCCGTTGTAGACGCGGTAACTGGAGTCACAGGGGTTCTTGGCGGGCGTCACCGCGATATCCATGATGGATGCAAGCGTGTCACGGGCACCGGCCGCAGACGCCTTGTTGAGTTTCGCCTCGGTGTCACGCTTTACGGCCGGTTTGCGTTTTGTGGAAACGGGCTGCAATCCGTCAAAGTTGACTTCGTACCTGGCCTTCTTGCCTTTCTCCTTCACTTTCATGGTGAAGTTGTCCGACCGGGCGCCTTTTTTGGTCAGAGCACCTGAAGAGGTCATGTCCATTTTCAGGTCGATAAACAGCGATGCCAATCCCTTGGGGCGCAGTTTCGCTTTGGCGTTGAAAGAGTTCTGGCCAATGTCTGCCGAATAGTTGAGCGCAAACGCCCTGATCCCGCGCGTGTATAGATCGTACTGGACTTTCAGCTTGTCCGCCGCCGCCGCCGAACCCGGCGAAATGGAGAAGGCCATGGTGAAAGCGGATGCGGCGACCGCGGCAGCTGCGATCGTGTTCATGATGGCTGTTTTCATGGTGCGTGCTGTACCCCGGGTTCTTGTCAGTGGTGTAGCCTGACCGGTTTCCTGCATGATCATGCCTGAACGGCGGCTGAATGAAAGAGGTTGATCCACAGGGCTAGGGCCTGTTTGTGCCGTGAATATGGTATATCCGGTCCACATCACAAGGTGTTGAACCTGATTGTTGCGCGGCTTTCGATGTTTTGTCCGGTGTTTGTGTTGCGCGCCGCCGCAAAACCGGGCTTGACGGCTGGTGCGTGCTTGCCTATAGACACGCAATGAATTTGCTCCGGCCCGCTGGCGCCGGACTTTGTGTTTATGGACCTTTCGGGGCCGGCACCGAGTTCGCACTGAAAGCAGAAGCCTACGGCAACCGGAATTGCTGAACAAACTGGAGTATTTGACATGGCCCGTCGTTGTGAATTGACCGGCAAGGGTGTTCTGGCAGGTAACAATGTCAGCCACGCCAACAACAAGTCCCGCCGCCGCTTTCTGCCCAATCTGTGCCAGGTGCACTTGATGAGCGAGAGCCTCGGCCGTGACTTCGCATTCAAGGTCTCAGCCGCCGCCCTGCGCTCGGTCGAGCATCGCGGTGGCCTTGACGCCTACCTGCTCAAGGCCCGTGACACGGAGCTGTCACTGTCGGCCAGGCGGGTCAAGCGCCAGGTTGAAAAGAAGCTGGCGAGTGCGGCTGCCTGAGCCGGCATTCAACGCCTGAGGCATCGTGCCTGTTAGAAGGTTCCGGCCGCTCCTTGAAAGGGGCGGCCTTTTTGTTGGTGGGTTTCGATCATGACGGGAACAACCGGAGATAACGGTCGCACATCTCGCCCGGCCCGCGCCAGCCGCGACGGCGAGCCGGTGATCCACACATCGGCAACCTTGCAGGACTGCAGGATCGGGCGGTTCTGCGAGGTCAAGGAACGGGTTCTCATGCGCACATCGACGCTGGGCGACTACAGCTATGTCGAGCGTCATTCGGAGCTGATCTACACCCGGACGGGCCGGTTCTGCGCCATAGCGGCTGACGTGCGTCTCAACGCGCTCAATCACCCGGTTGACCGGGTCAGCCAGCACAAGTTCACCTATCGGCCCAACGAATATTTTGTCGGCAAGAAACTCGACCGGGCGTTTCGCGAGCAACGCATGGAACAGGGAAAGGTGGTGCTGGGACACGATGTCTGGGTCGGGCACGGCGCCATCGTGTTGCCCGGGGTCGCGATTGGCTCAGGCGCTGTTATTGGTGCCGGTGCGGTCGTCACACATGACGTCGAGCCCTATGCCATTGTTGCCGGCACACCGGCGCGTTTCGTGCGCTGGCGGTTTGATCCTGAGACCGCATGCAGGCTGCTGCAGCTTGGATGGTGGAACTGGAGCCATGACCGGCTGGCGGACGCGGTGGACGACATGGCCCGGATGGACGCCGGGTCCTTTCTGGACAAATACGACGGCGGCATGGAAATCTGACCAGAACCGGTTGCGGATCACGTTTCAGTTCAGGCGAAACTGGAACATCACGGTGGATTGCACCGATGCGTTGAAATTGTCATCTGAAATCAGCGTGATGATTGTGCCGGTTTCATCCCTGTGGGCGGCAATGCCCTCCATATTGTCGATCTGATAGGACGTGAGCTTGCCGGAAAACAACAGCTTGCCCGGCCCGGTGTTGCGCTTCTGCAGGTCTTCCACCGAGAAGCGGCGCAAGGCCATGCCGACCAGCACCGGGCGCTTGAAACTGCGTTCCACGGTGATGATTTCCTTGCCACCCGGCAAGATGGCAAGCCCGGTCACCAGATAGTCTTCGTGGCGCGGAATGTGAAACTCCCGGGTCTTGCCCTTGCGCCACAGCCAGCCGCGCAGGCTGTCGTCCTTGGTGAAGTTGCGCTCTGATACCGCTACCAGCCAACCCTTCAAGGGTCCATCTGAAAACCGGCCCAGTGCCTCGATCTCGCCATTGCGTTGTCCCTGCGAGATGGCTTTCGGACTCCTCAACCGTCTGGCCTTTGCCTTGAAACCGCGCTTGCCGAAATTGAATTGCTCAACCCGTTCGCGCCGCTCAAATCCCACGATCAACTTGCCCCTGAGCCCCTTGGAGTTCCAGGCGGCAACCGCTTCTGCGTCGGAACGCGAGTTGCGCCGATCGTTTTTGCCCTTGTGGTTCAGAATCGGTGCAAGCCGGGTCTCGGCAATGCCCGTCAGGCGGCCTTGTTCATAGACGAAGCGGCCGGTCAGCCAGTGGCCGCGATCACTGACGCTGACAAAGCGTTTGCCGTCACGTGAGACTTCCAGGCCCGAAAAGCCGCCGAAATGCTTGTTGTCACTGGTCAGGGTCAGTCCACCGAGGAAAGTCAGCCCGGACGGCAGGCCGCCGTTTCCAAATCGCGCGAAACCCCGTGCACTTGAGCTGACCGAGATGGCCGTCTCGTCTGCAATCGCGGGTTGAACCGGGGCAAGCAAGATTGCGGACAAGCAACATACGATCACCCATCCGCAGTGTCTCATGGCTTGCCCTTTCAAGTGCTTCAACCGGCCTTGCGCATTCTGCTTGCCGGAGGCGGTGTCACGGCGCGTTCTTCGAACAGTTCAGCAAGCTTCTCGGTCATGGCGCCGCCGAGTTCCTCGGCATCAACAATGGTGACGGCGCGCTGGTAATAGCGTGTGACGTCATGACCGATGCCGATGGCGATCAGTTCAACCGGTGAACGGTTTTCGATATCGGCGATCACCTGGCGCAGGTGCTTTTCCAGATAGTTGCCGGAATTGACCGACAGGGTTGAGTCGTCGACCGGCGCCCCATCGGAGATCACCATCATGATGCGGCGCTGTTCAGGGCGGCCCAGCAGCCTGTTGTGCGCCCAGATCAAGGCTTCGCCGTCGATGTTCTCCTTCAACAGCCCCTCGCGCATCATCAGCCCGAGATTGCGCCGGGCGCGGCGCCAGGGCTGATCGGCGGACTTGTAGATGATGTGGCGCAGGTCATTGAGCCTGCCCGGCATGGCCGGCTTGCCGTCGGCCAGCCACTTCTCCCTGGCCTGACCGCCTTTCCAGGCGCGGGTTGTAAACCCGAGGATCTCAACCTTGACCCCGCACCGCTCCAGCGTGCGCGCCAGAATGTCCGCGCAGGTGGCGGCGACGGTGATGGGCCGGCCGCGCATGGAGCCGGAGTTGTCGAGCAGCAGCGTCACGACCGTGTCGCGGAACTGGGTGTCCTGTTCGATCTTGAACGACAGCGCGCTCATCGGGTCGATGACCACACGGTACAGCCTGGCTGCGTCGAGAATGCCCTCTTCCAGATCAAAGTCCCAGGAACGGTTCTGCTGCGCCATCAACCGGCGCTGCATGCGGTTGGCCAGCCTGGCCACCACGCCCTGGAGGCTGGCCAGCTGCTTGTCTAGATAATTGCGCAGCCGGGTCAGCTCTTCCGGGTCGCACAGTTCGTCTGCCTCGACCGTTTCATCGAACTGGTTGGTGTAGACCTGGTAAAACCTGTCATTGGACATGGATGCAAACGGAAGTTCCGGGCGCCACGGCTGGTCGCCATCGGGCTCTTCTTCGCCCTGCATGTCGTCCATGTCTTCGGAGCCGTCCATCTCCATGGCATCTTCCATGGTTTCGTCCTGGTCGGCTTCGCCCTGTTCCATGTCCTCGGAGGCGGAGGTCTCGGCGTCTTCCTGGCCGGTTTCCGTCTGTTCCTGTTCGCCCTCTGCATCGTCGTCGGTATCGTCGTCATTGTCGTCGGCATCGTCCGGGTCGTCGCCGAGCTCGTCAGACATTTCCAGCCGTGCCAGCAGGTCACGCGACAGGCGTGAGAAAGCGACCTGGTCGTGGATGCACTCGTCCAGTCCGTCGAGCTTCTCGCTGGCCTTCTCTTCGATCCACGGTCGCCACAGGTCAACAAGCTTTCTCGCAGACTCCGGCGGTGCCTCACCGGTGAGGCGCTCACGCACCATCAGGGCGAGCGCGTCTTCGAGCGGCGCGTCTTCGCGCTTGTGCAGGGGGCCTGTGACCTTTTCGTCAAAACGCTGGTCCATCATGGCGTTCAGATTGTCCGCCATGCCTGGCATGGCGCGCGCGCCAAGAGCCTCGACCCGGGCCTGTTCGATTGCCTCATAAACGGTGCGCGCCTGCTGGCCCTGGGGCAGATAGCGCGCATGCACGCTGGTCGAATGGTTGGCAAGCCGCATCGCCATGGCGTCGGATAGGCCACGGGTAACCGCCAGGTCTGCAGCTGTTGCATCGCGGGTGACCTGCGGCAACCGGGCGCGCTTGTCGGTGATGCCGGGGTGTTCGGCACCGAAGGAGCAAGTGAGTTCCGGCTCCTGGGCAATCGTCTTCATGGCGAGCGTCAGGGCGCGCTTGAAGTTTTCTGCCGGTGCTTCGCGATCATTTGCCATCGGGCTGCTTGTTGTCCTTAAGGTCAGGCAATGGCCAGAGCGGCGGACGATTCGGGCAATTCCTCACCAAAGCAGCGCTGGTAGAACTCGGAGACCAGGGCACGCTCGAGCTCATCACACTTGTTCAGGAACGTCATCCGGAACGCCATGCCCACATCATTGAATATGGTGGCGTTTTCGGCCCAGGTAATCACTGTCCGCGGACTCATGACGGTTGACAGATCGCCGACCATGAATGCGTTCCTGGTGAGATCTGCCAGGCGTACCATGTTCGAGATCACCTTGCGGCCGGCGCCATCGTCAAACTGCTTGTTCTTGGACAGAACAATACCGCACTCCTGCTCATGGCTGAGATAGTTCAACTGCACGATGATCGACCAGCGGTCCATCTGGGCCTGGTTGATCTGCTGGGTGCCGTGATAGAGACCGGTGGTATCACCGAGACCGACAGTGTTGGCGGTCGCAAACAGGCGGAATGCCGGGTGCGGCTTCAGCACCCGGGCCTGGTCGAGCAGCGTCAGCCTGCCGGAACTCTCGAGCACGCGCTGGATCACGAACATCACGTCCGGACGGCCGGCATCATACTCGTCAAACACCAGTGCCACATTGTTCTGGTAAGCCCACGGCAGGATGCCCTCGCGAAACTCGGTGACCTGCTTGCCGTCCTTGATGACAATGGCATCCTTGCCAACCAGGTCGATGCGCGAAATATGGCTGTCGAGGTTGATGCGCACCAGCGGCCACTTCAGCCGGGCCGCGACCTGCTCAATATGGGTTGACTTGCCGGTGCCGTGGAAGCCGGACACCATGACCCGGCGATTGTGGGCAAACCCGGCCAGAATGGCCAGTGTCGTTTCCGGATTGAACAGGTAATCATCGTCGACTTCCGGGACATATTCGTTGCCCTTGGAATACGCCGGAACTGTCAGATCCGTATCTATGTCGAAGACCTTGCGCACCGGAATGGTGGTGTCAGGCATGCCTGGTGCATCGATCTTTGTATTTGCGTTCATTGAAAAGCGGTCTCCGGGAAATCAACACCCGGTCTTCGCATATGGAAAACCGGGGCTCAAGGGTCATATGCAATGAGGTTTTAGTCTGAGTACCACAAGCCTAGCAAGGGGCACTTTTGCTGCAATTCAGCACACGCCGGCATCGCGCAGATAATTGTAGGCGGTGATGATGTCGCGGAGCCGGTCTTCGGTCTCGCGGCTACCGCCGTTTGCATCTGGGTGAAACCGTTTGACCAGCAGCTTGTACTGAGCCTTGATCTCATCCGCGGTCACGCCGGGATCAAGCCCGAGGGTGTCAAGCGCCTTGCGTTCGGCGTTGCCGACCCGGCGCCGCGACGTGGCAGCCCGTTCGGTGCCGACGGCCTCTTCGAAAATCGAATGCGGGTCATTGACGTCGCTGTCATGGCGATAACCGCCGCGGGCGGGCT
Organism: Pseudomonadota bacterium; assembly: GCA_039194725.1. Taxonomy (GTDB): domain Bacteria; phylum Pseudomonadota; class Alphaproteobacteria; order Rhizobiales; family Aestuariivirgaceae; genus Anderseniella. Next base: position 3,065 of record JBCCVY010000048.1, on the reverse strand, counting down.
TCTTCGATCCGGACTTGGTGGCGCGGGACCGCTTGTTTTCGGCCCATGAGCTGTCGCCCAGTTTCCAGGTCGGGCGATGGCCGGTCTGCGACGCCTTTATCCAGGCACCGATATCACTGTCCGCCATGCCGTCAAAATAGTTGTAGGACTTGTTGTACTCTTTCACATGCTTGACACAGAAGCGGAAATACTCGCCTTCCGCATTGCGGCCCTTGGGCGCCCGGTGACTGCCCACAGCGTCGCAGCCCGGCCATTCGCAGGTGAATGCTTCGGGTTCTGACTTGCCGCCCTTCTTTATGCGGATGCCGTCGAAGTATTTCGAGTTCAGTTTCATCTGTCGCCTGATTTTTGTCGTGCGTAGGGAGTGATGGCCACCGTGGCAGCGCAGCAGTATAACCTAATGTTGTGGACATTTGGAATTTCCATAGCCCATAAATTACGAAGAAGTCATCAATGTGGACCTGCATGTTGAATTTTGTGCAGGAAAAGGAACGAAAACCAATGGAACTTGGCCATGTCGGACAGACGATCACCGAAAAACTGTCAAAAGCGCTGGTGCCGCAGGCACTGGAGGTGATCGACGAATCACATCTACATGCCGGCCATGCCGGTGCCCGGCCGGAAGGCGAGACCCATTTCAGGGTCAAGATCCAGGCTCAGGCGTTTGTCGGCAAGTCTCTGGTTCAGCGTCACCGACTGGTCAACGAAGTGCTGGCCGAAGAATTGCGCGGACCGGTTCATGCCCTGGCGATTTCCGCCAGCGTTCCGAAAGACTGATCCAACCCCGCCTCGGCCTAGCCGACTTTGTTCAGCGGGGTGATGCGCAGTCGGGTGATCTGGTTGCGCTTCTTGCCGGCAACCTCAAACCGAAACCCGTGAAAGGTGAATGCCTGACCCTTCTCGGGGATCATCTGGGCTTCATGGATAACCAGACCAGCAATGGTGTTGGCTTCATCGTCTGGCAGTTGCCAGTCATTGGCCCGGTTCAGATCGCGAATCTGCAGTGATCCGTTGACCACCATGGATCCGGATGCCTCGCGCGAGATGTCCGCGCTGATCACATCATGCTCATCGGCGATATCACCAACAATCTCTTCCAGAATATCTTCCAGTGTGACAAGCCCCATCACCTCGCCATACTCATCGACGACCAGGGAAAAGTGGGACTTGCGTCTGAGGAATGCGGAGAGCTGGTCGTTCACTGTCGTGGTGTCGGGCACAAACCAGGCCTTTGAGCAGATTGCCTTTATGTTGAGCTTCGATGCATCACCCTTGTTCAACTGCAGCGCCGAAAGCACGTCCTTGGCATGCAGCACGCCGATGATGTTGTCGGGATTGTCCTGCCACACCGGTGCGCGCGAAAACCCCGACTTCAGCAGATCGGAGATGATTTCATCGTTGGGCGTATCGACATCGATGGAGAACATCTTGGTGCGGTGGATCATCAGGTCCGACAGTTCCAGTTCAGACAGATCGAGCACGCCGCCGAGCATGTCACGGTCGTTCTTGACCACAGCGCCTTCCTTGTGGTGCAGGTCGATGGCGCCGCGGATCTCTTCCTGGGGCGACAGGATGTTGCCGGCATTGGCCAGGTCCACCCCGGCCAGCGACAGCACGTTCTTGACGATGACCTCGACGCCCATCACCACCGGCGCGAACACTTTCACGAACATCGAGATAAGCCCGCTGACGGCGAGTGAGAACCGTTCCGGGTAGACAATGGCATAGGTCTTCGGCAAAACCTCGCCGAACACCAGCACAAGTGCCGTCATGACCAGGGTTGCCCAGATGACGCCGCTTTCGCCAAACAACTGCAGGAAAACGGACGTGGCCAGCGCCGAGGCCAGAATATTGACCAGGTTGTTGCCGAGCAGAATACCGCCGATCAGCCGTTCCGGCTGTTCCTTCAGGTCCAGGACCGTACGGGCGCGCCTCTCGCCGCGCTTTTCCAGCTCGTGAAGCCGGGGACGCGACGAGGTTGTCAGCGCTGTTTCGGATCCGGAAAAGAATGCAGACAGAAGTACCAGCCCGAAGGCTGCGCCGGCCATGATGCCGAGTGCAAGCGTCATTTCAGTTCTAATTCGACCTCAAGGAATTTGACCAGGCCGTCCTCTTCTATTGTTCTGTCGATGTAGGCATTGCCGATATCTTTTACCAGAACAAAGTTAATGCGACCTGCCTCGGCTTTCTTGTCCTGGCGCATGATCTCCACCAGCCCTTCGGCATCGGGAATATGTGGCCGGATACCGGACACATCCGTCGGCAAACCAACCGATTTCAGGTGCCTTTCCATGCGCGCCGCAGCGCCCGTCGTGCAGATGCCCAGTTGCTCGGAAAACCGGAACGCCAGCGCCATGCCGATGGCCACGCCTTCGCCATGCAGAAGCTTGTCGGAGTAACCGGTGGCGGCCTCCAGCGCATGACCAAACGTGTGGCCGAGGTTGAGCAGCGCACGGTCGCCGCTTTCGCGTTCGTCACGGGCCACAATGGCTGCTTTTGCCTGGCAAGACGTGCGGATGGCATGGATGCGGGCCTGCGGGTCGCCGGCAAAGATGCGCGAGGCGTTGTCCTCCAGCCAGCCGAAGAAGTCTGCGTCACCGAGCAGGCCGTATTTCGCCACCTCGGCGTAACCGGCTGCCAGCTCCCGTGCCGGCAGCGTGTTCAGCACATCGATATCCGCCAGCACGGCGACGGGCTGATGAAAAGCCCCGATCAGGTTTTTGCCATGGCTGGAATTGATGCCGGTCTTGCCGCCGACGGAACTGTCGACCTGCGCCAGAAGCGAGGTCGGTATCTGGATGAAACCGATACCGCGGCGCACGATGGCGGCGGCAAATCCGGCCAGATCCCCGATCACGCCGCCCCCGAATGCGATAATGTGATCGTTGCGCTCCATGCCGGCAGCCAGGATGTCATCGCAGACCTGCGCAAGCCGTGAGTAGCTCTTGGTCTGCTCTCCGGCCGGCAGGATGATCGGGGAATGTTCTATGCCGGCCTGATCGAGGCTGTCGGTCAGGGTCTTGAGATGGTGGCGGGCGACATTTTCGTCGGTCACGATCGCAGTG
>JBCCVY010000047.1:0-14009 GCA_039194725.1 Pseudomonadota bacterium | reverse complement strand
CTTCGGCTTCAACGCACAGACCGAAGACTACTGCGACATGGTTGGTGAAGGCATCATGGACCCGACCAAAGTGGTTCGTATCGCCTTGCAGGACGCGGCTTCCGTTGCTGCCCTGCTGATCACCACCGAAGCCATGGTTGCCGAAGCCCCGAAGAAGGACAATGGCGCAGGCGCCATGCCTCCGATGCCGGGCGGCGGCGGCATGGGCGGAATGGGCGGCATGGATTTCTAATCCGGCCCAACGCCAAAAAATGCGAAACCGCGGACCGAAAGGCCCGCGGTTTTTTTACGCGTTGAACGGGCGGGGGTTGCCAGACAATATCGCTGTTGACTGGCAACACCGCCGCACCGCGCGGGCCTCCCCGGTAAAACGCCAGGCCCGCCTGTCAAGAACCCCGGTTTGCCGTGTCAAACACACCTGACGCAGCCAGCAATTGCAACGGCTGAAAGCAATCAGCGCGAACGCGGTACACCCGGTCATTCAAACCCGACGTGGTCTGAGCATCACATGGCGGAACATCAAAAAAAATGCGCAACGCGAAAGCGCAGCAGCAAAATACCTGCTGAAATGTCCAAAACGCGAAACTGGAGGTGGCAGACGCCGGGAACTATCACTTTGCCCTGGAGGCCGAGCGCGCTCTGCGACGGGTGGTTGACGGTTTCTCGCCGAACGATTCGCGATAGGATTTCGCAAACCGGCCGATATTGGCCACCCCGCATTCCAGGGCAATCTCTGTAACGCCGGCACAGGTTTTGTCTGACTTGAGCTTTTCATGCACCAGATGAAGCCGCATCAGGGCAAGGATTTCCCGTGGCGCTGCAGCGCGCACTTCACGGAAGGCCAGCTGCAGGCTGCGCGGCGATACACCAATGGCAGCGGCAATTCCCGACACCGTCAGCGGTTCGGTCAGATTGGCTCGCATGTACTCTTCCGCCGTTGCCACATAGCGCGCGCCGGCCGGAGGAGTCTCACAGTTGCCGGCTGTTGCAGCCAGTTGCGAAATGAACTCTCCATACAGTTCGATCAGCAGGGCTTCCATGCTGTGCAGGTGCCTGCGGTCGGTCACGGCGGAAGAACCGCTCATGATGGCACTGGACAGAAAGTCACAGAATTTCAGAAACGGCGAAGCGGCCTTATCCTCACGCTGCAGATTCACACCGGTTTCGAGCAAGCCGCCGGTCTTTTCAGATGCCCGGCTGTCCAGAGCGGCCGTCAGCACTTCGGTTGGAAACAGCAGGACGTTGGCGTCAAAACGCTGTCCATTTTCACTGACCGCCCGGGTGGTGCGGCGGTTCGGACCAAACAGCAGTGCTTCGCCCGGCTTGCAGCTGTGTTCGGCCCGGCGGCTGCGTGCCTGCAACTGGCCGCGCGTGGGCAGCAATACAGTGGCATGGTTCAGTTCCGTCAGATCTATTTCGTGGCCGGTGGAACGCACTCGACCAACCCTGATAGCCAGCTTGTCAGTGGTTGCGGTGCTGGTCTGCAAATGCCCGTTGCAGGGATCAGAAAACGAAAATCCGTTTGTCCGGCTGAACAGGTTGGACCGCCTAGCATCATGTCGACCGGCCGATCCTCGATACTCTTCTACGTGGATGTCCAACGTGCCCTGCTCCGCAAATGCTCGGTTCATGGTTGTTTTACGGTACAGTCCGGCGGCCGAATTTTGGACCAGACCCGGGCGGCCGGAAACCATAACGTATACTGTATGATATCAATTAAGGCGAAGCACCAGCAAGTAATTTGCCAAGTAAAATTCGCCTTATGTACATTTTGTTGTCTCATTAACTGAACCGGATTCGCAAATCGCATTTTTTCGCACGGCACATGATGCATAATTGGCTCCTGGGAGCCGATGCGAGCTTATACAGCCTGCTCACCACGAATGCGCCGCCGACATTGCCGGGTTGCTGATGGAGCCGGCACTTGAAGAGCCTATTGGCTGCACATGATTTGAAGCGAAAAGACAAACCGGAATTTGAAGATGAAACAGATATTTCTGGCGGGCTTCTGCGCCGCAACACTGGCACTGTCGTCACCGATAGCATCGGCCCATGACAACAACGGCCATCGTCACCATCATGGTGACAACCACCAGTCCAAGCACAAGCATCAGCATCGCCATTCCGACAAGGGCATCGCGGTTGCAGCGGGTGCAGTGGCGCTGCTGGCAATCGCGGCGGCGGCAAAGGCACATGAGAACAAGGACTCCTACACCCATCACCGGGGCATAGGCAGCCGAAGCAATGCAATCTCGGCCTGTCTGCACCGGGCACAACGCCGCACGGTCAAACGCGGCGGGTACGGCGTAACACTGAGGAAAGTTCGGAGCGCCAAATTCAATGGCTCCAGCTGGAGGGTTCGCCTTGCAGTAAGACAGCGCCTGTCAGGCGGCGCGAGACGCAATGTCGTTGCCAGATGCAATGTCGTGGCCAATCGCGTGCGGAACTTCTCGTTCCGTTAGAGCACCGCCGGACCAACGACAGCCATTGCGGGCGGTAGCAGTGCGGTTCAGAAAGCGATCATGAGCAAATTCAACACAAGCAATTTGTCACGCCGCACTGCGGTTGCCGCACTGGCCGCCTTTGGCGTTAGCGTCGGCTTTGAGTTCGGATCCGCCAACCAGGTCTACAAGGAAGCCCATGAGCTGAAGCCGGGAGAGTTCTCGTGGCATCCGGAACGGGCCAAATCCGGACCGGTGTCGATCATCGTGTCGCTGCCCGACCAGCTCGTGCATGTATATCGCAATGGCATCCGCATCGCCGTGTCGACCTGCTCGACCGGCAAAAAGGGCCACCGGACGCCAACCGGCGTGTTTACGATCCTGCAGAAGGACAAGCACCACCACTCTTCCACCTACAACAATGCGCCAATGCCCAACATGAACCGGCTGACCTGGTCGGGCATTGCGCTGCATGCCGGGCGCTTGCCCGGCTATCCGGCGTCGCATGGCTGCATTCGACTGCCACTGAAGTTCTCTGCGCTGCTGTTCACCGTCACGCATCTCGGCACGCCGGTGATCATTGCCAGCGGTCATACCCAGCCGCGCGAGGTCGTGCATCCCGGCATGGTGCTGGCCCAATATGCGGAAGACGAATTCGAACAGGCCGTCGCCAAACTGAAGGGCAAATACGTGCCCAAGGACACCGGCACGGCAACTTCGGTCATTGTCAGCCGTGCCGATCAGCAGATCCTGATAATGGAAAACGGAGAAATTGTCGCAAAAGGCCGGGCGACCATACGCAACTCGCAGACCCCTCTCGGGGAGCACGTATTCGTGCTCATCCGGCCCCATGACGGTCGCCGCGGGCTGGCCTGGCATGCCGTCGGGCATCACCATTCGCTGAGCAACGGCTTCCATGAACCGGAAGAACAGGTGATCAAGCGCATCAATGCCGACCGCGCCTCGATCGCTGCCCTGCAACAGCGCATGCACCCTGGCATGATGCTGGTCATGACGGATCTGCCGCTTGATCCTTCGCGCAGGTCGGGAAAGGATTTCGTTATCGTCACCCAGGCCGATGGCTGACCGGCTGGAACAGGAGTGTAGCCATGGCAATTTCTTCAAGACTGCTTGTTTCGGGCCTCGCGCTTGTCTTCGTGTCAACACCCGGGGCAGTGCAGGCTGCGCCAAGCTTCGATTGCAGCAAGGCCGGCACACAGGTCGAAAACATGATCTGCGATCACCCGAAGATCGCCCAGCTGGACAGTGACCTGGCCGATGCCTACAGGACCGCGCTGCGCGATTCACCATGGGCGTCTGCCAACAGGCGCATTCGCGCTGAGCAGAAAGAGTGGATTGCACGCCGAGACCGATGCGAAACGCCCCGTTGCCTGCGTCAGGTCTACCATCAGCGCATTGCCGTGCTTTACGGTGAAGTCGCCGGCTCCGGCCCGGCACAGGCCGACCCCGATGCGATGATGGCAAACTGCCGCGACCGGGCGGCTCATGTCTTCCACACGCGCCAGTCCAACATCGAGACGAAATATGAAGGCCAGCGCACGGATGGGTCCCATGCCGTCAACGGCACTGTGTATCTGCGCCGCGCGGAGGAAACCTTCCAGTGCTCATTCATAGAAGACGGATCCCGGATCACCCGGTTTGTCGTCAACTGACCGGTTTGGCGGATGTCCGGACCGTCGAGTGGCGCACGTGACTGACCGCGGCCGGCAACTTCTTGATACAAAATCGTCACAACAAATCCACTTACCAACAGACCGGGGATATGCTACGTCCCGGCTCGCGCCAATTGTTAGATGTCTTCTGAACGACCCCGGTATTGCCGACTAGCCCAGTGACCTCCCGACAATGTAAAGCGAGACGACCGGCCTGTCCGCCTGCACAAGGCATCGCGGAGGCCAAATGAGCATTGAATAAGGAAATTCGAGCAATGACTATCGGTACCGTAAAATTCTTCAACACCACCAAGGGGTATGGCTTTATCGAGCCTGAAGATGGGTCCAAGGACGCTTTTGTCCACATTTCCGCAGTGGAGCGCGCCGGCATGTCCACGCTGAACGAAGGCCAGAAGGTTGAGTTCGAACTGGTTACCGACCGCAAGTCCGGGAAAATGGCTGCCGACAACCTCAAAGCTGTCTAGGGTCAGGACGAGAAGGAACCGGTTCGTCGAGCAGCCCGACGAACCGGTTTTTTTTGATTGCAAATGTTCATGTTTTGATCTTTTTAAATCGCAGAATCGCAGTATGCTGGTAAGATGGATTTTTCAGAAACAGCAATTCTGGTTGGCCAGACCGTCATAACGTGGGGGCATTTGGCCCTGGGCACTGCCATGCTGGTGGTGGCTTTGTTGGTCGCTGCAGTGATCCTGGCGTGGCGGGCTGCCAGCGGTGGCGGGCAGCAGTCGATAGATGCCATGCGCCGGGCGGCCGAACTTGAGACCAAGCTGGCTGAAATGTCGGGGCAGCTGCGCGGACTGGCCGAACACTCGGCCTCAACGCAGGCCCACCTGGCACAAACCCTGGACACGCGGCTTGACCAGGTGTCGCAACGGCTTGGCGCCGGCCTGAACGAAACCAGCCAGCGCACCACCCGGTCGTTGCAGAAACTCAATGAGCGGCTGGCCGTGATAGATTCCGCACAGGCCAACCTGACCAACCTGTCTTCCGAAATGCTGACACTGCGCGATATCCTGGCCAACAAGCAGTCGCGCGGTGCCTACGGTCAGGCCCGCATGGAAGCCATCATCCGCGACGGCCTGCACGCAACCGCCTATTCGTTCCAGACCACACTATCAAACGGCACACGGCCGGACTGCCTGATCCGCCTGCCGGAAAACGACATCTCGGTGGTGATCGATGCAAAGTTTCCGTTGGAAGGCTTCAATGCCTTGAAGCAGGCCGATCCGGACGAGGATCTCAAGCCCTACCAGCAACGCTTCAGGGCCGACGTGCTGAAACACATCAAGGATATTTCGGAAAAGTACCTGCTCAAGGGGGAAACCCACGAGACAGCCATCATGTTCGTGCCGTCGGAGTCCATCTATGCCGACCTGCATGAAAACTTCGAAGACATTATCCAGCGCGCCCACCGGCAACAGGTCATCATAGCCTCGCCCAACGTGCTGATGCTGCTGGTGCAGACGATGCAAGCCGTGTTCAAGGATGCACGCATGCGCGAACAGGCCGTGGTCATTCAAACCGAGGTGGTGCGGCTGATGGAAGATGTCGGGCGCATGCATGACAGGGTGCTGGATCTGCAGCGCCACTTCGGCCAGGCAGGAAAAGACATTGAGAAGATCGTCATCTCATCCGACAAGATCACCCGGCGCGGTGCCAAGATCGAACAGGTCGAGTTTGCAGACACGGCAAAAAGTGATGGCGATGCCTCGCCACCACGTCTTGTTGCCGGTGAATAGACGGATGCCGTCGGCCCGACGCGTTACTTGGACAGGAAAATAGCCTTTGCAATCTGCTGGCGAATTTCCTCAAACGCACTGGTCAGGTCGTTTGCACTTTCAGCCTTGAAGAAGTGCTTGTCCGGATCGGTTGCGCAATTGCGCAACCGGTTTTCCGTCGCGTTGTCTTTCAGGGCGAAGGCGATGGTGATGACCGTGATCTGCTCTCCAGACTTGATGTTGGTGCACAGCTTGGTCAGGTTGTCTTCACCGTCGAAACGGTCCCTGGACCCGCCAGGCCCGAATGCCGGCGTGGTCTGCTTGCCATCGGTCAGCACGACAATGAACTTCTTGTTGTCGTCATCGCCGTGACTGCGCGCCGAGTATGGTGCGTCCGGCTCAAGCAGGTGCCAGCCGAACTCAACACCGAGTGAGATGTTGGTGTAACCATACGGCTCCATGGCCTGCAACTGACCCACAACCGCCGAATGATCTGATGACAGTTCACGGACCTGCAGGCTGTTGGCGAGATAGCCGTTGCCGTTGTGCTTGTAGCCATCGCAATGGTAACTGGCCTGACCCTTGTAACCACCCCATTTGGTTGGCTTGGCCTGGCCCCATTTTGACTTGTCGGAGCCGCCCGGCGTTGCCGCGGTGGTGTTGTGCGGATACTGCCGGTCATAGGTGCACCCGGTCCAGCTTGCGCCGCCTGCGCCAACTACAAATCCGGCCGGCAGGGTCGCATACACATTGTGCGAAAACGGAACCAGGCCGAACTGGACTTCCGCATTCTTACCATTGTTGGTCAGGCCGTTGACCATGTCGATTGCCGCCTTGCGCATGGTGATATACTTCTGCTGACCAGCTGAGTACTTTTCCATCGACGACGAATAATCCAGCACAAGGGCGATCTCGGCACGGGCCGGCAGGTTGAAGTTGACGGTTGAGCTTGCGCCGACATTGAACTTGTTGAACCCGCCGATGCGCAGCAGCGTGGCCGGCAAGCCGCCATCATAAGATATGGTGAGACTGTCGTCTTCAAAGCTGACCTGCGGCACACCGTTCAGCTCGTCGGCAAAGCCGTCCTTGAGGTTGGCTGCAAATGTTTCAAGCGCGATTTTGCGGCGCTCAGCCTGCGATGTACCAGGCTTGGCGGCAGCGCCTGCCAATGCGCTGGCATCCAGCGACGCCTGCACTTCGGCACGTGCTGCATCTACACGATAGAAGTCGACCGCGGCACCTGCAGCGAGAAACATGGGGATTGCTGCAAGCCCGGCCATCAAGGCCACTGCGCCTTGCGTGTCGCGAGAAAAGCCCATGGCCAATTGCCGGATAGCGGTTGTCGTCCTGTTAGCGCCGAGTTTCATGCCGTCATTCCCTCTGTTGTTCGCGGTTCCTTGAGTCCAGAACCGGCACATGTGAGTAACTATTGGCAAAGCACAGCAAGCTTCGGGCCAACCACGCCAAAAGCAGAGTCTGACACTGTGGTTTTGGGGGGAGTACGGTTTAAACGGATGGTTAACCGTTTCGGCATCTTGCCGGATTTTGCGGAAAAACAGTCAGCGAGCGCAGTTTACAGGGACCGGCGCGCCTTGACAGCCGCCGCCAGGGTGCCCTCATCAAGGTAATCCAGTTCCCCGCCGACCGGCACACCGTGTGCCAATCTGGTCACCTTGACGTCGGTTTCTGCAAGCTGGTCCATGATGTAGTGGGCCGTCGTCTGGCCATCAACAGTGGCGTTAACGGCAATCATCACCTCTTTCACACCGCCGGTCATCACCCGTTGCACCAGTTCGCCGATGCGAAGATCTTCAGGCCTGATCCCGTCAATTGCAGACAGGGTGCCGCCGAGCACATGATACACACCGGAAATTGCCGACGCGCGTTCAAGGGCCCACAGGTCGGCAACCTCTTCAACCACGCATATCTGGGTGGTGTCGCGGCGCGGGTCCGAGCACAAGGTGCACGGATTGACCACGTCGACATTGCCGCATATCCCGCACTCGGACACCTTGTCGAGAACATCGCCAAGTGCCGCGCCGAGCGGCTGCAGCAATTTTTCCCGGTTTTTGACCAGATGCAGGGCGGCGCGGCGGGCAGAGCGCGGCCCCAGACCCGGCAGACGGGCCAGCAACTGGATGAGGCGTTCAATTTCAACTCCGACAACGCTTCGCTTCATGACCGCATCCGTCGGGCACAACCGCATCTATCCGCGCAGGTGAAGAAACGAGCGTGCGGGAACGGCACTATCATTACATTCCCGGAATGTTGAAGCCGGGCGGCAGAGCCATACCGCCGGTCACGTCTTTCATCTGCTCAGCAACCAGCTGGTCCACCTTGGCCCTGGCTTCGTTGTAGGCGGCCATCAGAAGATCCTCGAGGATTTCCTTTTCCTCAGGTTTCATCAGACTGTCGTCAACCTCGATCGACTGCATCAGGTTCTTGCCGTTCAGCGTCACCTTGACCAGGCCGGCACCGGCCTGGCCGGTGACGGTCATCTCGTCCAGGCGGGCCTGCATGTCGGCCATCTTGGTTTGCATCTCCTGGACCTGTTTCATCATATTGCCGATATTCTTCATTGGGCCTTCACCTCATACCTGCCGGGTTCATCCTTGGGTTAGTTGTATCGATAACTGTCAGTCAGCCTGATCTTCGGGTGCCTCGCCGTCAAAACCGCTCTGGTCTTCAACCGGCGCTGCGGTTTCGGCTTTCAAGTCACGCACTTCCATGATCTCAGCGCGCGGAAATCCTTTCAGCACCGCCTGCACATCCTCACTTTCACGAGCCCGGCGGAACAGGTCGTCACGGCGTTCACGCTTTTGATCCGCGATGGTCTGGCCGGGCGCCTGGGATGTGGACACCGAGACAATCCAGCGGCTGCCAGTCCAGGCTTCAAGACGGCGCGACAGCTCATTGGCAATGCCCGCCGGCGCGTCAGGCAACAGAGACAACTCAATGCGGCCCGCCCCGATCGATACAGGCAGCACATGGCGCTCCAGTTCACGTACCAGCTTCACGTCGCGTTTGCTGGAAACGTAGGCGACCAGGTCCTGAAAAGACTTGAACCCTGTCGGCTGCGGCGGATCGCTGGTGATGCCGGTGTCGTCATCTGACGGCGCTGGCTCCGGTCGTGCTGCGGTCATCATCGGTGCATGGGTCACCGGAGGTGAGCCGGCGGCTGGCGCCGATGCCGGCGGAGCCGCAACAGGTGCTGGTGCCGGAGCGCCTGCGTCGGATGACGACGGCGTGTCCTGCACCGGCGCGGCGGGCTTGCCGGAATCGCTTTCCTTGACAATGCGGGCCAGTTGTTCAGGTGTCGGCATGTCGGAGACGTGCGCCAGGCGGATCAGCAGCATCTCCGCTGCCATAAGGGCGTTGCCGGCCCGCGCGACCTCTTCCAGGCCCTTGAGAAGCATCTGCCAACTGCGGGCCAGCACCGGCATGGCGAGCTTTTCGGCAAACTCCAGCCCCTTTGTCCGTTCAGCCTGGGATACGGCGGCATCGTCGGCCGATTTCGGCGCCACTTTCAGCTTGGTGACCCAGTGCACGAAACCGGCAAGATCGGCGATGATCACTTCCGGATCCGCGCCCAGATTGTGCTGCGCCTCAACTTCGTCCAGGGCGGCTGCCGCATCGCCGCGCATGACAGCTTCGAACAGATCGATGATGCGGGCCCGGTCGGACAGGCCGAGCATGGACTGGACATCGTCGGCACGCACGTGGTCGGTTCCGTAGGCAATCGCCTGGTCAAGCAGGGACAGGCCGTCACGGACCGAGCCTTCGGCGGCCCGGGCAATCATGCCCAGTGCGTCGGCCTCGGCCTTGACGCCTTCCAGGTCGCAAATCCGCTGGAAATGCTCGACCAGCAGCGCCGCCTCAAGCCGGCGCAGATCGAAACGCTGACAGCGCGACAATACCGTTACCGGGACTTTTCGGATCTCGGTTGTGGCGAAAATGAACTTCACATGCGGAGGCGGCTCTTCGAGGGTCTTCAGCAGGGCATTGAAGGCGGCCGTGGACAGCATGTGCACTTCATCGATGATGTAGACCTTGTACCGTGCCGACGCCGGTTTGTATTTCACCGCATCGTTTATTTCGCGCACGTTGTCGACGCCGGTATGTGAGGCCGCATCCATCTCGATCACGTCCACATGACGCGATTCCAGTATGGCGTCGCAGTGTTCGCCTTTCTGCGACAGATCAACGGACGGGCCGGTGTCCTCGCTGCCGGTCTGGTAATTCAGAGCCCGGGCGATGAGGCGGGCGGTGGTTGTCTTGCCGATGCCGCGAACCCCGGTCAGCATGTACGCCTGTGCAATGCGGCCCGATGCAAACGCATTGGTGAGCGTGCGCACCATGGCATCCTGGCCGATCAGGTCTTCAAACGTCTGCGGGCGATATTTGCGAGCCAGCACCCGGTAGGGTGTGTCGGGGGTGGTCGCATTTTCTTCTGTTTCAGACATGGCCCCGCGCGGATCAGCTTCAGATGCAAACTACATGCAGCCAGATGGTCCGTATCGGCCTTTTTCTCGAAACTTGCCGGTTTGCCAGCTTTGAGCCGCTTTTCAAGTGGGAGGCTGGACGGGCAACCCGAACCAAACTCACTAGGGCTGCTTCCTTCCGGACCTGACCCGGTTGGCGAGCGATGCGTCTGCTGCCAACCTCCCACCCCCTATATCGGACGGATCGCGGCGCGATGCAAGAGGCCAGGCGCGATGAAGCATTCCGACGTCATGCGGCAAAAGCCTTGCCAGTGATGCAGGTGCGTGGCACACCCGGCTCAGTCACGGCAAAATCGTTCCAGCCAGTTCCCAACACCAGTCAACGAAGGCTCGCTTATGGTCAGAACCCAACCGGCATTCATGGATGGCAAACTGGACCGTCTGTCCGGTCATCGCAGCGAACCGGGCTGGTATTCGCAACGGCTCAATGCGCCGGACACCAGAATCGCGGTGTTTACCGCCGACAAGCTGATGGTGCATGCCGGACCAGCCGGCAGCGGCGGCATGCAATGGCATTCAAGCCAGGACCTGCCCGCCCTTGCGGAAGGTGTTGACCCGGTTTTCCTGGGCATCGACGCTGAAGGCGTCAACCACTTTGCCGCCCAGGCCGCCGACAGTGAGCTTGAACCGGCAAACGGCATGATCGCCCTCGACCTCAGGTCGATTGCGCTGCAGGGGCTGGTGAGTGACGGGAACCTTGGTCTGGCCGCACAGGCGCGCACCCTGCTGCAATGGCATCTGCGGCACCGGTTCTGTTCAAATTGCGGTGCACCGACGCGTCCCGACGACGCCGGCTACAAGCGGGTGTGCGATGCATGTTCGGCAGAGCATTTTCCGCGCACCGATCCGGTGGCCATCATCGCCATCACCCGCGGCAACTCCATGCTGCTGGGCCGCTCGGCCCGGTTTGCCAGCGGCATGTACTCGACACTGGCCGGGTTTGTGGAGCCCGGCGAGACGGCGGAGGACGCCGCGCGACGGGAGGTGTTGGAGGAATCCGGCATCCGGGTCGGTGAGGTACGTTACGTGATGAGCCAGCCATGGCCGTTTCCGGCCAACCTGATGCTGGGCATGGCCGGCGAGGCGATCAGCGAGGACATCACCATCGACCCGGACGAGCTTGACGATGCACGCTGGTTCAGTTTCGACGAGATCCGTGCCATGGGCAATGGCGGCCATCCGGACGGATTTCAGCTGCCACCGGACATTTCAATCGCCCATCACCTGATACGACTGATACTGGACAACCAGCCGCAGAGTTAGGCCGTTCGAGACATCATTATGCGGTGGTGTCCATCTCCTGGCGTCGTTTGGCCAGTTCCAGGCGGTGTGGCGAACTCCTGTACACGCCGAGGACACGCAAGGTCTTGGTGAAGAAATCCAGTTCCTCAAGCGCCAGGCGGACCGGCCTGTCCTGCGGATGTCCTTCAATGTCAGCGTAAAACTGCGCCACGTTGAACGACCCGTCCACATAGGATTCCAGCTTGATCATGTTGACGCCATTGGTGGCGAACCCGCCCATGGCTTTGTACAGGGCCGCCGGCACGTTGCGCACCGTGAAGATGAAGGAGGTGATGACCGGCCCGTCTTCGGGTGTGGCGTCATCGGGTTCGGCGGACAACACAACAAACCGGGTGGTATTGTGATCTTCATCTTCAATGTCCGCCCGCATGACCTCAAGGCCGTAAATCTCGGCAGCCTTTTTTGTGGCAATCACGGCGGTTGAGCGGTCTCCCGAGCGGGCCAGGGCGGCAGCGGCACCGGCGGTGTCCACGGCGGCAACCGCCTCCAGTCCCATCTCGGCTGTCAGCCGTCGGCACTGGCCCAACGCATGGGTATGAGACGTGACCCGTTTCAGGTCTTCGGGCTTGGTGCCGGGCAACACCAGCAGCTGATGGCGCACGCGCAGGAAATGTTCACCCGTGATGTACAGGTCGGAGTCCGGCATCAGGTGGTGAATATCGGCCACCCGGCCGGCGACCGTGTTGTCGATCGGTATCATGGCGAGAGCAGCCTCGCCGGCGGCGACAGCGGCAAATGCATCTTCAAACGTGCGGCAGGCAAACGGTTCATGGTCCGGGTAGGCCTCCGTGCAGGCCTGGTGTGAGTTTGCTCCCGGTTCGCCCTGATAGGCAATCTTTTGGCTGTTGGCCGCCATGTTCAAAACCTTCTTCGTCAATCTGTTGTGATGCGCTGCCGGACAACAGCGCGGCATATGGACACTTTGCGCCTTATAAGTGTTGCGCGCGCGTATAGAAACAACTAGTTTCCGCGCGCAATTGGAAGGGGTAAGGTCATCGGATGGCGGCATCCGATGTCACAAAAGATGGTTTGAGGGCTAACATGTTCGGAATGGACACAATGACTATCAACAAGATCGCCGGCGCCGGTTTGGGTGCTGTGCTGCTTGTGATGGGACTGAATATCGTGGCAGATGGCGTTTATCACGCCAAAACTCCGGAAAAGACGGCAATAGCCATTGAGCTTCCGGAAGCCGATGGAGCCGGTGCCGCTGCTGAAGCCGAAGCGCCCAAGGTGTCCCTCGCCAGCCTGCTAGCCTCTGCAGATGTTGCAAAGGGCGAGAGTGCGTTCAGGGCGTGCAAGGCCTGCCACACCGTTGAGGACGGAGGCCAGAACAAAGTCGGCCCCAACCTGTACAACATTGTCAATCATGCAATCGGCACCCGTGACGGGTTCTCATATTCCAGCGCCCTGACGGACAAGACGTCCGAGACCTGGACGTTTGAAAACCTAGATGCGTTCATCAAGAAGCCGAAAGACTGGGCGCCCGGCACCAAAATGAGCTATGGCGGCATGAAGGGTGACGAAAAGCGCGCCGACCTTCTTGCCTATCTGCGTACATTGTCGGCAGATCCTGCTGCCTTGCCTGTCGATGAGGCAGCTTCAACAGAACAGCCGGCCGCAGAAGAAGCTGCCGCGGAACAATCGACACAAACAGAAACATCAACCGAACAACCGGCAGCAACGGAGCCTTCGGCGGAGCAGCCGAAAGAGTAAATCGGCTCTCACAAGGCTTTTTGCGTTCACGGGATGATTACGAAGATTTCACACCGGCAGCCTGCTGCCGGTGTTTTATTTTGTGCATTGAGCCCATAGAATTCACATTTATGACGTAACGCAATTGATCATGCATGTTGACGCAAACAGGAGCCGACCTTGATAGACCGCAGAACCCTACTTCAGCTCACCGCCGCGGCAGGCGCTGCAGGCCTGCCGTTTTCCGTGCAAACCGCCGCCCGTGCACAGGCCGATGAATGGCGACACGGACTGTCATTGTTCGGTGATCTCAAATACCCCGCCGGCTTTGAAAAATTCGACTACGTGAACGTGGACGCGCCGAAGGGCGGGCGGGCAAGACTGTTCTCCGTCGGCACCTTTGACAGCCTCAACCCGTTCACCTTCAAAGGCAATGCAACCGGCCTGGTCGGACTGACAATCGACAACCTGATGACAACATCGCTGGATGAAGCCGGTTCGGAATACGGGCTGATCGCCGAATCTGTGAAACTGCCAGAGGATTTTTCTTCCGTGACCTTCAGGCTGCGCCCGGAAGCCAGATTCCATGACGGCTCACCGGTGACACCGGAAGATGTGATCTGGTCGATGATCGAGCTGAAGAAATCCCATCCCCGG
>JBCCVY010000046.1:0-14241 GCA_039194725.1 Pseudomonadota bacterium | reverse complement strand
GCCTTTCACGCCTAGCCAGCAACAAAACGGGCTACGCCGACACCGCAAAACTGATACTCAACAGACCCTAGAACACTATGCCATTCAGCACCATCATATTTGATTTTGATGGCGTCCTGTCCGCCTATGACCGGCCAGCCAGACTTGCTGATATCTCGCGCATGAGCGGCCTTGATGCCGAGACCGTGCTGGAGCGGATCTGGGGATCCGGTTTCGAAGATGCCGCCGATAGCGGCAAGTGCGCCGACGATGCCGCCTACCTGGATGGATTCAACGACCATCTCGGGTTTCAGCTCAGCCGCGACCAGTGGACTGCCAACCGGGCCGCCGCGATGCAGCACTGGCCGGACATGCATGACCTGGCCACAAGCCTGAGCGCACACCACAAGCTGGCCATGCTGACCAACAACGGTCCGCTGACCAAAGCCGTGTTTGACCGGCTGGCGCCTGAAACTGCAGACCTGTTCGGCGACCGGGCGTTTTTCTCCTGTGACTTCGGCACCAAGAAACCGGACCGGAAGATCTTTGAGCAGGTGGCAGACCGGCTCGGCAGCGATCCGGCGCACTGCATTTTCATCGATGACAAGCAACGCCACTGTGACGGGGCGTCCGAGGCCGGCATGACGGCCATCCGGTTCACCGGCATCGATGACCTGATAAACCGGCTGCAACAGCTCGGCGTGACGAAGGGCTCTGCATGAGCGTGGTCCCCAACGGCACCGCGATCGGGGCGCGGTTCACCACCGGCTCCACCATGCGGCACGTGGTTGTCATGACCGCGACCAGCGCTGTCGGCCTGATGGCGATGTTCCTGGTTGACCTGGCTGACTTGTGGTTCCTGACCCTGTTGAACCAGATCCAGATCACGGCGGCCATCGGATTTGCCGGTACCATCGTGTTCTCAAACCTGTCGGTCGGGCTTGGCCTGGCGATTGCCGCCGGCGCGCTGGTCGCACAGGCCATGGGGCGCGGGGATGAAGACAAGGCGCGCGAGACCGCGTCTGCCGCCTTGTGCCTGAGCCTGCTCACCGGGTTCGTCGTTGCCATTGCCATCGTGGTGTTTGCCCGGCCGATGCTGGCGGTGCTGGGGGCATCGGGAGAAGCGCTTGAACTGGCCCGATCCTACCTGATTGTCATCGCGCCCGGTTTCCTGCTGCTGGCCGGTGCGATTTCCGTCAGCTTCGTCCTGCGCGCCATCGGCGACCCGCGGCGCGCCATGTATGTCACGCTGGTGACCGCCATCACCAATGCGGTGCTGGATCCGATTTTCATTTTCTGGATGAACCTCGGCATCTCAGGCGCGGCACTGGCCACGGTGTTTGCCAACCTGTTCTCCTTCGCCATCGGATTGCATGCCCTGCACCGCCATCACCAGTTCCTGGTGCGGCCGCGGATTGCATCCATCCGGGAAAACCTGCATCCGATCATGCGGATTGCCCTACCGGCAATCGCCACCCAGCTGGCCACGCCGTTTGCGATTGCCTACATGACCCGCATCACCGCAACTTTCGGCGATGATGCCGTCGCCGCCGTTGCAGTGATCAACAGGCTGGTGCCGGTGGCATTCGGGGTGATCTTTTCCCTGTCAGGCGCGGTCGGTCCGATCATCGGACAGAATTACGGTGCCGGAAAACTTGACCGGGTCAGCCAGACACTCAAGGACGCCATGATATTCTCAGGCCTTTACACGATTGCCGTCAGCGTCGTGCTGCTGGCGGTTGCCGGACAGATGCCGGCCTGGTTCAGCGCAACCCCGGCGGCGGCGGAACTGATCACATTCTACTACACATTCATCGCCATCACCTGGGCGTTTTCGGGCGCACAATTCGTGGCCCAGGCCGCATTCAACAACCTTGACCGTCCGAAATGGTCGATGTGGTTCAACTGGGGCAAGTCGACCATCGGCACCATACCGCTGCTGCATCTGGGCGCCGCATGGGGCGGTGCGACAGGCGTGCTGGTCGGCCTTGGCGCCGTCAACATCGTGTTCGGGCTGGCCGCCACCATCACGGTGTTCGCGCTGGTCAGGACAATGGCCCAGCAGGCCCCGGTTACAGGAGGCGCCACATGAGCGAACAAGCCGCCGAATTGATTGACATTATTCTGGCCGCAAACGACGGCAAGACCGCAGGCGCACTGGCGCTTGCCGGCAACTACAGCATTGATGCCGCAGAGAAGGCCCTGAAAACCCACGTCCGCGAGATCGGGTCGAAAATGGCCGTCAAGGCGCGCGACGAAGAAGAGCTGGAGCTTTTGCTCGACGTCATCGAGGCCGGCGAGCATGACGATTACCTGACCAATCCGGACGCCTTGCTGTCGCGCGAAGCGATCGAGGAAGGCGAGGAAATCCTCGCCCATGTCTACGGGTCGCTGGAACGGGCGCGCACCGTCTCGCGCTCGCTGCGAAAGCCGCACGGCATCAGCGAAGAGAAGATGGAGAGGATGATGACGCTGGCCGCCACATTGTGTGTGGCCGCCCTGGTCAAGCGCGGCCGGCAGACTTATCTCGCGGCTGACATGGGCAGTGTCACGTCGACCTTCATGTCGGAGCTTGTCAAGGCCATCATCAAGGGCATCACCCATGTGCCGGCCAAGCGCCGGCGGCGGCGCAACCGGGCAACTTACGCAAAGTCATACAAGACCTCGCGCAAGCGGCGCCGGCAGCGCAAGCGTTCACGCCGCAAGACGACGCCTGACCTGGCAGATGTGTTCGGGGAATTGCTGAAACGCGCAATATGATTAAACTGGCCTTCGATGAGGGAGCATTTTTAGAGTGAGTGTAACTTATGAACATTGTTGAGATGATTGCCCGGTCCCATGACGGACGGGGGCTGGATGTGCTGGGCGGCCAGTTCGGGCTGTCGCGCGAACAGACGCTGGCCGCCATCGCCGAACTTGCTCCCATGGTCACGTCCGGTGTGCGCCGCAACACCCGCGAACCCGACGACATGGTCTCGCTGTTTGAAGCGCTGTCGGGCGGGCGTCACGAACGCTATCTGGAAGACGATGCAGCTGTTCAATATGACCAGGTGAAAAATGACGGCAATGCCATTCTCGGCCATCTGTTCGGCCGCAAGGAGGTTAGCCGCGAGGTTGCCATGCAGGCGGCCGGCACGACCGGTATCGGCAGCGCGATCCTGAAGAAAATGCTGCCGGTGATCGCATCCATGGTGATGGGCGCGATTTTCAAACGCATGACCGGCGGTGCGCCGGCTCCGGCTCCGCGTGGCGGATCAGGCGGCGGGCTTGGCGATATCATCGGTGATATTCTCGGCGGTGGCCGGAAGCCACAACCGCGCGGCGGTCAGGGTGGCGGCCTTGAGGACATTCTTGGCGATATCCTCGGTGGCGGATCAGGCCGGCAGCGTTCACCGGCACCGCAACCGCAACAAAGGGCGCCTTCGCCGGGCGGTGGGCTGGACGACCTGCTGCGGGACATTCTCGGGGGCGGCATGGGCGGCGGCACCAGGCGCCAGCGCCCGTCATCCTACAATGACGATGCCATTGGCCGCGGCCGCACCACACTGGACGACATACTCGGCGGCGACACCCGAACCGGTTCGGGCAACGCCGCCGATGATCTGCTGGACTCGGTCAATCGCAGGCTGGGGTACTGACACGGCGATTAGCTGAAGGGCCGCGTTTTACGACGGCGAAAGGCGGCGTTTTCCAGTTCAAGTGCCGCGTTCACGGTCAATGGCAGATGAGATGCCCAGGTCACCTCGTCGCGCCGGACACCTATATCGGCCAGCATCCGGTCATCCAGATCATGCAGGGCGCGAACCTTCGAGCGCGCGCGCCAGTTGCGCGCCAGTGTCGCAAGTGAAAAACCCGTCGTGGCCGGGCGAACCTGTTGGATGGTGCAGTCGGTCATGGCACTAGTCTCCTGTTGGCGGAAAACCGGTTTTCCCGGTATTTCGCGGTGAGCCGCCGTGGTACGGCGGGAATTGCAGTTCGTCTTGACTGTCTGCAATATGCGGGTTGACCTGCCATCAGTCCAACGAATAGTATTTATGGCAATCATCAATAACACTGATGGAATTGCAAAATGCTTCCCAACCTGGACGTCGACCTGCTGAAAACCTTCGCCATACTGGCGGAAACCGGAAACTTCACCCGTACAGCCGAAGAAGTCGGCCGCACCCAGTCAGCGGTCTCCATGCAGATCAAGCGCCTGGAAGAAATGGTTGGAAAACCGTTGATCTCCAGGGTCGGACGGAGCAATTCGCTGACACCGGACGGCCAGATGATGCTCGACTATGCGCGGCGCATGATCCAGCTCAACGATGAGGCGATGACGGTGTTCACCAAGCCGGAAATCACCGGTCATGTGCGGTTCGGCACGCCGGACGACTATGCCGACCGGATCCTGCCGGACGTCCTGGCGCGGTTTGCCAGAACCAATCCGAAAGTGCAGGTGGATGTCGACTGCCGGGAGAGCCGCACCATGGTCGACATGGTCAATGCCGGCGACCTGGACCTGGCGATGATCACCTGCGAGTGCGACATTGCCAATGCCCAGGTGATCCGCTCCGAACGCCTGTTCTGGGTAACGTCAGCGCGCCACTCGGTTCATCGCAACGAGGTGTTGCCGGTGGCCCTGTCCCAATTCGGTTGTGCCTGGCGGCAAATGGCCCTGGACGGGCTTGAGGTCATCGGACGGCCCTATCGGCTGGCATATGCCAGTTCCAATTCAGTGGCTATCACGTCGGCCGTGCTCGCCGGGCTGGCCATCGCGGCTATTCCGGAGATCTGCATGCGTCCCGGCATACGAGTGCTGACCGAGGCGGAAGGCTTTCCGCCGCTGGGCATGTTTGACATCGGCCTGATCAGGTCATCCAAATCCAACGCCGCCAGCGACAGCCTGGCCTGCCATATCGCTGAAGCGATGTGCCAGCTG
Organism: Pseudomonadota bacterium; assembly: GCA_039194725.1. Lineage (GTDB taxonomy): Bacteria > Pseudomonadota > Alphaproteobacteria > Rhizobiales > Aestuariivirgaceae > Anderseniella. The sequence continues at coordinate 9,341 of JBCCVY010000046.1, read as the reverse complement.
ACACCTGCCATTGCCGCAGAGTGAACGGCCCGGTCTCTCAGTTGCGGGTTGCGACAAGGACCGTCGGGTCAATCTGGCCATTGTCCAGGCCGGCAGCGTAGTTCTGAAACTTGTCGGCCGTGTTCGCGCCGGTCAGCAGGTGAAGGCCGAGAGGCGCGGGCCCGTCCTGCTGTGCCGCCTTGGCGAACGCCTTTCGAAAAAACTCTATGGCGAAGTCGCGCAGGCTCTCCAGCCTGACCACTTGAAAGCCTGCCCGCTCGAACAGTTCGATGGTCTCGCGCGGTGTTTTGAGAAAACTGCTGACCTCGGTCTCAGCCCAGGGCACCGGATATTCCAAACCCTCCTCAGGCCCCCTCATGACGTCGAAGACACACACGTGCGCGCGCGGTCTCAGAACACGGGCGAGCTCCGAATAAAACCGGCCACGGTCGGCAATGTTCATGGCCACATGGAAGCTGACAGCACCATCGAAACTGTTGTTTTCAAACGGCATATCCAGCACGCTGCCGGTTCGGAAATCACAGGCTTCGGCAAGTCCGGTGCGCTCGCTCAGCGCCGTGGCCACCTCGATAAAACTGGCGGTGAGATCAATGCCGGTGACCTGGCAGCCCTTCTCTTTTGCAAGGTAGCGCGCCGTGCCGCCGATCCCGCAACCGGCATCAAGAACGTGAATGCCGGACAATTCCGGCGCCATGTCCAGGGCCATGAGCGTGGCGGCACGACCGGCGGTATGAAATTCGTCAACCGGCGCGAGGTCTTCGAGCGTCGGCGCATCCGGGTCTGCACCTGATGCCGTCAGGCCGTCTACGATTGCGTCCAGCAATCCGGCCTTGTGGTAATGTGCCGAAACTTCATCTTCCAGTTGACGCTTCATATTGACGGTTCCTTGTCCAGACGACCTGCACGCAACCAGCATCGATGGCGGATGAACCGGATAGCAGCTCATCAGACACAGTATACTGCGAAAGACTGACGCTTCCAATCATCTGGCGTCGGGCATTGGCCGATGTGGCCCCCAAAGCCGATTGACAAACCGATCATCCGATCTTTAAAAATTCAACCGATGGTTCCCAAGCCGCTGAGTCGGCATGGGATTTGAAAGGGAATACGGTGCGGTCGGCGAAAGCCGGTCAAGTCCGTGACTGCCCCCGCAACTGTAGGCGGTGAGCCGATCCGAAATATGCCACTGGGCGCAAGCGCCCGGGAAGGTTCGGAAAGGTGTAGACCCGCAAGTCAGGAGACCTGCCATCGCAACTCAACTCAACCCGGGCGGGGTGCCCCGGAAAGGAGCGTTTTGATGACAGACCGGCACCGCCGAGACAGCAGAAAATGCTCGCGTCAGCCCCGTCCAGCGCGCGGAGGGCGCCATGACACTTGACCGGATTCTTCACAGACTTCAGCTGCAACACACCGAGCCGTACAGGGTTACCGAGTTTGGACACCTCGGCTTCATGGAGTGGCTCGGTTCGCTGCCCGCCGACAGCGATTACAATCAGCAAGCCATGATGGCATACGAAAAGGCATTGCCGTTCAGGCGCAAGGCCCCGGCGGTTGCGGTGTTCTGCGACCTGCTGGTTGCATCCACCCGGATGCCTCCGCGGCCGCTGGACGTCTGTCTGCCCAGCCCGCACCGGCGCGGCGGCGCCCGAGGCAGGCGAATGCTGCACTAAAGCGCAAGTATCTGAGACCCCGCGGACAAAGCATGGGCTCGATCAGCCGGCAAGATGATCAATCAGGTGCCGCGTCAGTCCGTGTTTAGGCGCGTTGTGCGGCCATACGGCATATATTCCTATGTCCTCCACATGCCAGTCGGGAAGGACATACTCCATCGCCCCGGCCCGGACATCGTCTTCGGCGAGGAAATCCGGGACGAACGCCAGGCCGGCGCCGGCGCGGGCAAACTGGTACAGGGCGTTGGCATCGTTGACGCTGATGCGTGAGGCAGGTTTCAGGGTGGCAGTCTTGTGTCCGGCTTTCCGGAACTTTGGCCGCCTCGCCGTGACCGGGGCCAGGTCGAGCCAGTCCCAGGCGTTCAGGTCCGCGGGCGATGCTGGCCTGGGCCGGTTGGCGAGATAGGATCTGGCGGCGACCAGCCGGCGGTTCACACTGCCGAGCTTGCGGCTGATGAGCGCGCTGTCCTTGAGCCAACCCATGCGGATCGCGAGGTCGAATCCGTCGCCAATCAAATTCTTGCGGGTATCGGAAAAATCCACCGACAGCTGCACGTTGCGATTGGCCATCAGGAACCCGGCAATCTGTTCAGCCAGTCTTGAACGCGCCAGAACTGCCGGCATTGTGATGCGCAGTTCCCCGGCCGGCTCGCCGGCCTGATCGGAAACGGACTGCAGCCCGTGTTCGGCTGCATCAAGCATGGCACGGGCCGATGACAGCAGCCGCTCGCCGTCGCGCGTCAGGGACAGCCTGCGTGTTGACCGGTAAATCAGCGCAGTGCCAAGCCGCTTTTCCAGTTCCGATACCTGCTGGCTCACAACCGACGGTGACAAATGCATCGCCCTCGCCGCTGCCCGGAACGAGCCGTGGTCGATTGTCCTGGCGAAGATCGCCATCTGGCGAAGCTGGTCTATCATGCAAAATTTCCGAACAATGAGTTTAGATTATTCTATCTTATCATTTAATCTTCGTTCGTCCATCTTCCCGGGCAAGGACGCTGCATCGGCAATGACCCGACCAGCGGTTCCGGGAAACCAGGAGAAAGAACATGATGAAACTCAAAGCATTATTGGCCGCCCTGGCCCTGCTTGTCATGCCAGTGACAAACGCCGCCATGGCAGACGACAAGGCGCTTGTTCAGACCTTTTATGACTTTCTGAGCAACCCGACATCCAAGGACCACGCTGACGCTTTCCGGTCAGCGACATCGGCCGATTGGGGCAGCATTGGCGACTATTCAGGCAAGGTCAAAACACGTGATGCGTTTGTCGGCCAGGTTGGCGGCTTCGGCAAGCTGATACCCGACCTGAACTGGGCCGTGGAGGAGATGATCCAGGACGGTGACCGGGTTGTTGTCCGGGGCCGTGCTTCCGGCACACCTGCCGGTCCCCTGTTCGGCGTAGACGGCAAAGGCAAGGGGTTCGACATCATGTCGATTGACATTCACACGATCGAGGGCGGCAAGATCGTTCGCACATACCATGTCGAGGACTGGGCCGGTGCACTGCGCCAGCTGGGCGCCAAGTAAATGACAACATGCGGGCCGGGCAACCGTGCGCCGGCCCGTTTTTTCCGGAAAGGGACATACACAATGACAAAGCGCTACTCGTTTGTAAGCCCAATGGGCGGACCCGACTACGAATGGTCGGCGGACCACACTTACGTGAAAGTGTCCGCACATGACAGCGACGGTCAGTTCAACCTGATGGAGGACAACCTGAAATCCACATTCGCCCTGGGCCTGCACCGCCATGATCGCCACGCCGAGACCTTTTACATACTGGACGGCAGTCTGGATTTCCATGTGGACGGGGACTGGATAACAGCCGGGCCGGGCAGCTGCCTTCACATTCCTCCGGGCGTCCCGCACGCCTGCGTATTGAGCGCGGCGCACACATCGGCGCGCATGTTGATGATCTTCCAGCCGGCCGGGTTTGATTTGTACCTCGAAGAACTTGCCGGCATGGACGCTGACGATCTCAACGATCCGCAGAAAATGGCGGATCTGGCGCGTAAGTATGACATCATCAATCTCGGCGACGTTCCGCACCGAAACCAGGCAAGTTGACTCACACAAAAACAAGGTAAAGTTCACCTGCGACCGAAAACCGGCGCAGCACCCTGCAAGATGGCCGTCACAGGCGGCAAAGCCACATTGTGGTCAATTTATTCCTCTTGACTGAGCATAAGGGGGGAGGCGTGATGCGGCTTCCACTACAATGGGATGGCTCCTGAATGGTTCTTTCTCTCACACGTGAAATGCACGCGTGACGAGCAAGGCAGTTGTGGGTTGTGTAAAAGATGCAGTGTGATCCGAGTAAGGACTACTTCGCGATTCTTGGGCTGTCGTCAGAGGCGCATCCGGAAGTCGTCAAGGCGGCCCATCGGGCATTGGCGAAAAAGTATCATCCGGACCTGCGTACTGAGGAAGATGACGAGGCCGAGAAAAGATTCCAGGAAATTCAGGAAGCCTACGAGGTCCTACGCGACGAGGACAAGCTCAAGCGATACCGGCATATGCGCGCCCAGTTGCAAATGCAGATGCAGATGCAGCAGCCGACCTCGGCGCCAACCGCGCCCCATGTCCGTCCACGGGTCTATCTGAAGCTGGATGACAGGTGGGATCACCTGGTGCGCAAGCATCCGGATCTGAGCCAGCACTATGCCAAATTCTGCTTCCTGTCGCACAAGCTCGGCAGGCAGTACAAGCTGATCATCTTGGGAACCCAGAACCCAGCCCGTTACAAACGGGTCGCCGCCAAGCTGGAACGGCAATTCTACAGGCGGCATTTCTCCTATCACCGCAACCTGCAGACGCTGGCCAGACGGCTGACCGCCAATCACCGGCGGCATGCGGTGCGCATGCTGCAATCCGAGATACGCGGCAGACGCTTCGTGTCAAAGAGCATCAGGTCGGAGATGGTCTGGCGTTATGAATCGCGCTACCTGCAACCGGCCGCACCGGCAGGCGAACCCAGCAGAGTTTCACAGCCTACGCGCCTCAGGCGCGGAACGGCCCATCGGGTCTACCCCGGACAACAGCGTACGACACTCAGGTCGAGCCGCCACCGGCCGCTTGCATGGCTGTGCATGGGCATGGCAGTGGCAGTTGGTGCGCTGATCGTCATGGGTCCGCTGCTGGCGCCATCTGAAATTGGCCTGAACCAGCAGGCGCAAGCCCAGGCTCAGGTGCAGAGCGTCGGCCGCAGCAACTGCATTGTCACCACGCCGATAGCCGCCTCGGCAGAAACATCAGACAAAAACGTTTGCTAACAGCACTGGGCGCAGGATTCAGACCTCGCAGGACAGGTCAGGCCGGCCTGTCTGCGATTTCGGCGGGGTCTGCCCGGCAGACGCGGTTGCGCCCGGTGTCCTTGGCGCGATAAAGCGCCATGTCGGCAGCGCGCAGAATCTCCTGCGTGCCGTAACCGCATTCAGACGTTCCCGCGACACCGCACGATACGGTTACGCGCGGCAGCACACCGTCGCCATAGCGGATCGACAGGTTTGCGACGTTTGCGCGGATCGCGTCGGCACGTTCTTCTGCAGCATCGGTATCGGTGTCAGACAACAGAATGGCGAACTCCTCGCCGCCAAAACGCGCCACGGTGTCGGTCGGCCTGGCGGCTTCCAGCAAGGCATCGGAAATGGCACAAAGCACAACATCGCCCGCGTTGTGGCCATGTACATCGTTGAATGTCTTGAAGTTGTCGGCATCCAGCGCAATCAGTGCGACATGTTTGTGTTCCGGCCCGGATTTCTTCATGACGCGGTGCATCTGGTTCATGAAATGGCGGCGGTTGTACAGGCCGGTCAGCGGGTCTCGGATCGACTGCTGTTCAAGCTCATCACGCAGCTTGGCGTTTGCGACAGCCAGGCTGATGTGCTCGGCGCATTGCAGAGCGAACGACAACACGACTTCATCCAGGCAGCGGCTCTTAGAACAGCTCACCTCCGGGAACCTGATGTGCAGCAGCCCCACAGTATCGCCATGGGCCAGTATCGGGATGCACACATAAGGCGGCAGCTCTTCGCCATCGGCCCCGGTCCCGGCGGCATGGGCACAGGGGATGTTGGACAGGCCCTCGCCGTACCGCATCATGCGCCCGCGGCGCAGCGCCCAGCAGTCATCCGGCTGGATGTGCTTGTGCAGCCGGTCGCCACCACTCCACTGGCAGGCGCCATCCAGCACATCGCGCGAGTTGGAGTAGATATACAATTCGCCCTGGCTTGACGGGAACATCTGCGGCATCAGCCTTTCGACGACAAGAAACAGTTCCTGCACGGTCTTGCAGCTCTGCAGCCATTCCCCCAGCTCAGAAAGTTGCCGGGCCTGCAGCTTGCGCGACCGCTCGCCCTCCAGCGACGCCTCGGCACGCTTGGTCGCCTCTTCGGCCACGTTTCTTGCCCGGTCCAGCTCGGCCTCGCGCTGCTTGAGCTCGGTAATGTCCAGCGCAATGCCGGCACTGCCGCCTGAAGACAACCGGTACTTCATCACCCGAAAGTCGCCGCAACCGTGATAGCTGCGCTCCACCGGCGCCCCGTCGGCATGCTTTTGTGCCGCAACCCGCTCGGACACCGCAGCGTCCAGCTCATCAGGCGACACCTGGCCGGCAAGTTCCCGGCGCACCAGGTCGGCGTAAAACAGATCTATGTTCTTCTCCCGGGCCTGGAGCCGCAGCTCGCCGAGCCCCGGGTGCAGGCGTTCATAGGCGGGGTTTGCCGCAATGAGGCGGTCGCGTTCGTCATAAACACAGTAGGCCATCGGACTCTTGTCGAGAGCCTCGCGCAGGATCCGGTATTCCGACACCAGGCGCCGAAGCGCCGAACGGTCAGTCATCAGATTGTCGATTTGAGTATCATCCGTGTCCTGTTCCGGCGGCAGTTGATCAAAAGAACTCCTGAGTTCTTCAACCATGGCGCGCAGATGGTTAGTGTCAGTCACGGTTCACAGCCTCCGGGATTTGAGGTTGTGTTTACCAGAAATATACTACCAAGACCTTAGCTGAATTCTGAAAGATACTATCAAACCTTAACTAGCCAGCGGCGTTACTGAACAAAATCAGATAATACCAGCCGCCGCGTGAAATGGCCAAAAACCGCACTGTGGCCGAAATGTCACAAGTCGCAAAAAACAAGCCCGGTTAGTGTATTTGGGTTTGTCTGACCTTACGACATATGTTTAACCTTGCGTACGGGGATTCCAATTGGCACAGGGGCACATCATGAAAAAATCCATTGTGGCGGCGGCCGCCACGTTTGCTGCGTTCACATTGCCGGCCAACGCGGCCGATCTGGACCGGGATCTGGGACTGATTGTTTCCGGAGTCGTGAGCAAGTGGGCCGGGGTCCAAATCATTGATACAACGGCTTTTGGCGACGATACCGTGTTCGCCAACGGTGGCGAAGGCATGGTGAGCCTGCCTCTGGGCGATAATCTCTCAATCCAGACCGACGTCAAATATGAATTCAACTCCTATGCCACTGAAAACCAGTTCCGCAACGATACCTATGGCCCAAGATACTCGTTCCAGGGCGCCGCTCATTTGAGCTGGCGTGATCCCTCAAGAGGCCTTTTTGGTGTGTTCGGCGGCGCCGGATCATCTGACTTCGGCTTTCTCGGTGTTGAAGGCAGTGAAATTGCCTTTGTCGGCGGCGAAGCACAATTCTATCTGGATAACATTACGCTCTATGGTCAGGGCGGGTATGTCAGATACTCGCCAACACTGGACGGATTTGACGTTTTCGACAGAGAAGGTGTGTTCGCCAGAGGCGTCCTGCGCTGGTTCCTGGGCAGTGACAGCCGGATTCAGCTCGAAGGCACCTATCAGAACACCGAATTTTACCAAGTGCCCGGGCTGTCGGACGTGGAATCGTTCTCTGTCGGCGCGCAGTACGACTTTGTACTTGCCGGCCTGCCCCTGGTTGGCGACACGCAATTGTCCGTCGGATACCGCGGCGTTTTCCGGGAAAACTGTTTTGCACCGACCTTTGATACAGACGACCATACGATCATGATCGGTACGACCTACTCGTTCTCAGGGGACATGCTGACCATAGATCGTCAGGGCGCTACGCTGGATACGCCTGACTTCAATGATGCCTGTTTCACGTCCGACCGCCGGTTGAAAACAGATATCGTCAAGCTTGGCCAGACCGACAACGGCATCAATCTGTACAGCTGGAAGTACAAATCTGATCCGGTGACCATCTGGGTTGGCGTCATGGCGCAGGATCTTGAGACCACGCATCCCCAGGCTCTGGTCACCGGCCGAGACGGCTTCTATCGTGTGAACTACTCAAAGCTTGGCGTCCAGATGATGACCCTGGAACAATGGGACGCCAGGAAGCTGTAACCATCTGATCATACGCGAATGCAAACCCCGGCGTCCTGATCTGGATTCCGGGGTTTTTGTTTGTGCACAAGCACTTCACTCTCTGTGAACGCCTAGCTGAACAGATGCTGCCTTCGACCTCAAAAACGGGCGATGCGACGTAAAGCGCCGGGCATCCGTTTACCGGGTTGGGACAGATCACGCACTGATGGCGTCGTAATCGACACGGGCAATGTCCTCGACACCAGAATGCATGGAGAACACCAGCCAGCGGCGGAAGGTCCTGATCAGTCTCTGGTCGCCGCTCATGAAAATCAGCCCGTCCTCGACGTCGCGTTCAAATGAGCGCCGGCCGAGATAGACCCCGGTAAACACCCGGACCTCTGTCTCGACATAGAGATCGACGTCAAAACCGGGATCGCTTGCGCACAACTCGACAGGCTCGCCAGGCTTGGTGATGACCCAGTAGGTCGAGGCGGGCGAGGTTGCGTCGGAAAAGTTGAAGCGCATGATGTTGCGCCGTGGCGGCAGCGCATCGACGTCGATCTGACGCCTGATGTTCCACATGAGCAGGTCGGCATCGCGGTCTTCGAGAGCGATCTCGGCCTTGATGTGGCGTTGCGCCCATGCAGCAAGGCCTCTGAGGATGTCATCAAGTTCTGCGGCCTTGTCGGTGCGGATATAGTCGATGTTGCCGGTCGCCCTATCTTCGACACGTTCCAGCAGCCCGTTTTCCTGCATTTCCTTCAGGCGCCTGGCAAGCAGCGTGGGCGAGATGCCGGGGAGCCCGCGCTTGATTTCGTTGAAGCGCGTGGACCCGCCCCAAAGCTCTCCGAGTATCTGCATGGTCCAGCGCGGCATCAGCACCTCGCAGGCCTTGGAGGTCGGGCAATAGAGACCAAATGGTTTCGTCGTCATGGTAACACTCCAAACGAAATCGGGTCGGGCAAAGCCTACGCCAAACCGCCACTTTCTGGCCAGTACAGTTTTTGTACCGGGGCTGGTTCACTTCCTACACTGCCTTTGAGAGCACAGGGCATGGCAGTTTGAATGCGTCACTGAAGACATGCACCAAACAAAGGAGTTGGACAGATGGCTTTTATTTCACAAAGCACAACACATTCGCACAATACCGGGACCCAGCTGATTGCAAGTCTGGCAGCCCATGCGGGACGGATGCTGATTGAAGCCGCACAGCGCCGGAAAGTCAGAAGCAGCGTTCGGCACCTGTCGGAAAGACACCTGCGAGACATCGGGTTGACCAAACACGATGTGGCATCAATCGAGCAATTGCCGTTGCCGTTCAGCAGCGCACGGGACCTGTCGGAGACAGCG